>NZ_JBIQHY010000010.1:0-104672 GCF_044508335.1 Actinomadura sp. | reverse complement strand
GGTGCCCGGGAGCGGGTTGAACGGGTGCACGGCGTCGGCCTTGATCATTCTTCGCCGTCCGTTCGGGGGCTGCTCCGGGGACGGAGCCGGACGGCCGTGATGGCGTGGTGGTCGACGCCGGTGACCTCTATGGTCCATTCGCCCAGGTCGACCCGGTCTCCGGGGCGGTCGGGGATGCGGCCGAGAGCGGCCAGGGTGAGCCCGGCGATCGTGGCGTACTCGCCCTGGGGCCGATCGACGAGCTCCACCCCGAGATCAGGCAGATCGTGCAGCGGGAACGTGCCCTGCAGCAGCAGCGATCCGTCGGAGAACCGCTGAGCTTTCACGAGGTCGCGGTCGGTCTCGTCGTAGAACTCTCCGACGATCTCTTCCAGCAGGTCTTCCATGGTGACGATGCCGCTCACCGCGCTGCCCTCGTCGACGACGAGCGCGAACTGCTGCCCCTCCGCCTTGAACCTGCGCAGGGCCTCGGCGATCGGGAGGGTGTCGGGGAACATGACGGCCGGCCGTGCGGCGTCCTCCACGGTTCCCTCCTGGGTGAGCAGGTCGCGCAGGTGGACCACGCCGACGACGTCCTCCGGGCTCGGCGACGCCAGCACCGGGGCGCGCGAGTGCCCGGAGGCGGCCAGCGCCGTGCGGGCCGCGGCGGCCGGGGCGTCCGCCCGGAGGGTGAAGACCGCGGTACGGGGGACCACGATCTCCCGCAGCATCCGCTCGTGCAGTTCCATGACGCCGCTGATCATCCGGCGCTGCTCCCGGCTCAGTCCGCGGTGCTCGATCACCAGGTCCTTCAGCTCTTCGAAGCCGACCTGGCCGCCGGACGCCCGCGGGTCGCCGCCGAGCACCCGCACGGTGGCATCGGTGGCTTTGCCCAGGACCCACACCGCGGGCCGGAAGATCGTCGCGAGCACGTCCAGCGGCCTGCCGGCCAGCAACGCCCACCGCTGGGCGTACTGCATGGCCAGTCTCTTCGGGGCCAGCTCCCCGAACACCAAGGTCATGAAGGTCAGGGCCGCCGTCACCAGCACGACCGCGGTCGTCTCGGCGGCCCCGCCGAGGAAGGCCAGCCGTGGCGCCAGCGGTTCGGCCAGGGACACCGCCGCCGTCGCGGAGGCCAGGAAACCGGCCAGGGTGATCCCGATCTGGATGGTGGCCAGGAAGCGGTTCGGATCCCGCTCCAGCCGGGCCAAGGCGCGGACACCCGCCGCACCGCGCCGCTCCAGCCGCCGCAGCTGGCTTTCGCGGACGGAGACCAGCGCGATCTCGCTGCCCGAGAACAGGGCGTTGAGGGCGACCAGCACACCGATCAGCACCGCACTGGACCAGTATTCGGCCACGATCATCCCCCGGCTCGCATTGGTGGGCCCGCGACCCAACGCTAACCGTGCGGGTCGGCGCACCGCCGGGCCGCCGGCGTGCACGCAATCGCGGCGGTAAGAGAAGTTCAGATCTTCTTTTGCCTTGTGTCCGCTCTCAGGCGGGACGTGGAAACTTTCATGGATGAAACCAACGTAGATCGTGACTTACTTAATCGTATGGTCACCCGCCGGTGTGGGAGCAATGGTCGACGTGCAGTGCCCAGGCTGGCGGGTATAGGGCGTCGGTATGAGCTCAGGTGCGGATTCTGAACGGGAGCGAATCATTCAGGTCGCGACCCGCCTGTTCGCCGACCTCGGCTTCGACGGCACCACAGGCGCGATGATCGCCAGCGCGGCCGGCGTGGACACCGCCGCACTGCTGGACCTGACCGGCGGCACGCTGGATCTTTATCACGAGGTGATGCGGCGTGCGCACACCCTGGAGCAGGCGATGCTCGAGGACGCGGTGGAATCCCTGCGCATGACCGCGGGAGGGCTGCGCGATTTCGCCGACGCCTACCTGGACTTCCACCTGTCCCATCCCCACGTGGCCCGCCTGTGGCTGCACCGGTGGGTGGGGGACGCGGCCGGCAGCGCCGACCTGGAGTCGAAATACGAGCGCCCGCTGACCGACATGGTCGCCGACGCCGTGCGCCCGATGGTCCCCTCGGACGTGGACATCGACTACATGCTGTGGACCGTGGCATGGGCGACGACCGGGTTCGTCACCTACGGCGTGCCCAACCACGATGATCAACCTACGCCGTGGCGCGGCACGACCGCGTGCCCGCACGGCCACCGGGACACCCTGGCCCTGCCGGAGGTCGCCCGGTTCCGGTCCCACCTGCACTTGCTGATCGACCGCGTCCTCCAGACATCGGGCTCGGGCAATCCGGCGTCTCCATGACCGCCGTGCGCTCGGATTCCGGCAAATGAAAAGGCATGACCGAACGAAGGTGGGGGAGTAGGGAAATGCGGATCAGCAACGTTTACCGCCCGATGGTCTTCGGGTGCCGAGCCGATGAGCCGCTCGGTGAGGTGGCGCGGTGGATGAAGGACAACGAGATCGGGGCCCTGGCGGTGGTCGACGGCGACCAGGTCCTCGGCATCATCACCGAACGCGACCTGGTCGGGGCACTGGCGACTTCGGCCGAACCGGCCGCGCAGCCGGCCGAGGCATACGCGTCGACGCAGATCAGGACCGCTGGGCTGGAGGAGGACGTGCAAGACGTGGCCCGGCGGATGCTGGATGACGGAATCCGCCACCTGCCGGTCCAGGACCAGGGCGGCCGCGTAGTCGGCATGGTCTCGATGCGCGATCTGCTCGCTCTGGAGATCTGGACGTCGTGACGTCCTCCGCCGACCGGGCCTGGGCCGTGCTGGGCTCACCCCGCGGATTCCCCTGTACCCCTAGGGGTATTTGTGCATCGGCTCGGGTCTCGGTTACGCTGCTCCCTGATACCTCCGGGGGTATGAAGGGGAGAGAGGGCCGGCCAGGCCGATGTCCGGTCGAGCGCCTCCTGGGGAGGCGCGGAAGGCGGCGATCCTCCCGAACCATCGACTCCCGGTTCCGGACCGGCCCGCACCGGCTCCGGAACCGGGACTCCGCTACGAAAGGCCGATATCGCCGCCTGGCCGGAAGGCCGGCCGGAACTTGGGGAGCATGGGACGACGCGGCCGGGAGCACCGGTCGGCCGGGTGTCGAGTCCACGCCCCGGCCGGGACGGGCGCGCCGATCGCCGGCGGGCTCAGCCGCGCAGGGACTCCAGCGCCGCGGTGAGCTTCTCAGCGGCCTCATCGGCGACCGGTTCGAGGCCGGGCTGCTCGCTCACCTTGGCCATGACCTGCGGGTCCAGTGCCTCGACGAGGGTGTCGCCGCCGTCGGACCGGACGACGACATTGCAGGGCAGCAGCAGGCCGATCCGCCGGTCGACCCCCAGCGCCCGGTGGGCGAGCGGTGGATTGCAGGCACCGAGGATGAGGTAGTCCTCCATCGTCTCGCCGAGCTTCTCCTGCAGCGTGGCGCGCACGTCGATCTCGGTGAGCACGCCGAATCCCTGCTCCTTGAGCGCCGCCCTGACCCGTTCGACGGCCTCGGCGAACGGTTGACGCAGTCTGATGGTCATGCCGTAATCCACGGGATCGTCCTTTCGTTGTCGTAGGCCCGAGCACCGGCCCGGCGGCCTGCGCGCCCGATGAAGCCGGTGCCGAACTCGGCGTTCAGCGCCTCGGCCACCTCCTGCGGGATCGTCCAGCCGAGGACGGGCAGGACGGCGCCCAGCCCGAAGGACTCGTCATCCGGATGGGCCACCACGGCGAGGACGGCCCGTACGCCGACGGGCGGGGCCGGATGCCTTCGTCGTCCAGCGGTCATGATCCCTCCCCGATGCTTCCACTATACCCCTACGGGTATATGGCAACGCGGAATCAAGGAGGAAGAGGCGATGTTGCAATACCCGTAGGGGTATTCAGGAAGGTGGAGGAGACCAGCATGGCCACGACCGAACTGACGCGCGAGAACTTCGAGGACGTCCTCGCCGGCGACGACATGATCCTGATCGACTTCTGGGCCGGCTGGTGCGGGCCCTGCCGCTTCTTCGCGCCCGTCTACGAGCGGGTCTCCGAGAAGTACCCGGACATCGTGTTCGGCAAGGTCGACACCGAAGCCCAGCAGGAGCTGGCCGGCGCCTTCCAGATCTCCTCGATCCCGACCCTGGTGATCATCCGCGACCGGGTCGTGCTGTACGCGCAGCCCGGCGCGCTGCGCGAGCCGGAGCTGGAGAAGCTGATCGAGGACGCCCGCGCCGTGGACATGGACGACGTGCGCCGCCGCGTCGCCGAGCACCGGCACAGCGCCTGAGAAGGGGCGGCGGCGATGGAGCTTGACAAGTACTCCCTGGCCGAGGTCGCCCTGCGGCTCCGCCGCGCGCAGGGGCAGATCGGCGGCGTCATCAGGATGATCGAGGAGGGCCGCGACTGCGCCGACCTGATCAACCAGCTCGCCGCCGCCTCCCACGCCCTGCACCGGGCCGGATTCAAGATCATCGCGACCGGCCTGGAGCAGTGCGCGGCCCGCGAGGAGGACGGCGGGTCGGAGCAGGCCGGCCTGGACCGGGCCCGGCTGGAGAGGCTGTTCCTCACGCTCGCCTGACGCGGCGAGCCCACGTGACCTGTAAAACGAGACACATATGTATCATTTTGTTCGGATGCTGATGCTCTCGGTCAAGGCGCGATGGGAGGCGGGGCGATGCCGGTTCCGGTGCCGCCCGGCGCGCCCGCGGTGAGGCGCGGCTCAGCGCGCTGCCGCGACGCCCTCGATGAGCGTGCTGTAGACCAGACCGGCGATCGCGGTGCCGGGAGTCGCGGGCGAAGTCCCGACCGCCGCGGCGAGGGTCGCCGCCATCACGGTCAGCACCCACGTGGCGGGGACATCGGCTCGGAGCGCGCCGTCCCGCTGCCCCCGTTCGATGACACGGAGCACGGGCGCGAGGAGTTCGGCGCGCTCGCGCACGAACTCCGGATCCAGGACGTTCCCCTCGGCCAGGATCGCCCGGAAGCGCAGGCCGAGAGGGACGAGGGCGTCGACGGCCCGGCGGAGGGCGTCCAGGGCGGAACCTTCGTCCAGCCGGGCGTCGATGAGCGCCAGGCGTGCGCGCTCGAGCAGTTCGGAGCGCATCGCGTCGATCAGCTCGGCGCGGTTGCCGAAGTGCCGGTACAGCGTCGCCCGCGTGAGCTTCGCGGCCCGCGCCACGTCCGTCATCGACGCGCCGGGGTTCTGCGCCAGGGCCTCGGCCGCGGCCTCCAGCAGCGCACGGCGGTTCCGCCGGACGTCGCTGCGCTCGCGCGGGATGGGCGGTCGGGTCGGCACACCTCACTTACTAGCAGAGGACGCCGGCGGCGGCGGCGACGGCGGGAAGGGGGTCCGCCATGGCACGCATCGGCAGGCGCCCGGGAGAGTCGACCACACGGGCGGCGATCCTGGCGGCCGCGCGCGACGCGTTCTCGGCGAGCGCCTACGACGCGGTGACGGTCCGGCGGATCGCAGCGGCCGCCGCCGTGGACCCCGCGCTGATCCACTACCACTTCGGCACCAAGGAACGGCTGTTCAGAGCGGTCGTCCACGACGCGCTGCCGCCGGCCGATCTGCTGGCGCGGGCCTTCGCGGACGGTCCGGAGACGTCCGGCGAAGAGCTGGTGGAACGTTTCCTCGCGCTCTGGGAGCAGGGCGACGGCGCCGCCGCGGGGACCCTGCTGCGCAGCGCCATGTCGGGCGAGCCGGGTGCGCGGCTGGCCGGGCAGATCGTCCTGCCGGTCCTGACGGACGCGCTGTCGCGGACGGCGGCGACGCCGCCCGTCGGCCTTCCCCTGCGCGCGTCCCTGATCGCGGGGCAGATCTGCGGCCTCGTCGTCGCCCGCTACGTCCTGGAGTTCGAGCCGCTGGCCGGGGCGTCCCGCGAGGAGGTGGCGCGAGCCGTCGGACCCGCCCTGGACTGGTACCTCACGGGCGATCTCCCCCGGGCCGGGTCGCCCTGCCGGGGGCGGGCCCGGCAGGGCGGGGCGGGCGCCGGTCAGGCCCCGGCCGGGGCGTAGGCGGCGGCCCAGGCGCCGTAGCCGCCGATCAGGTCGGCGACCCGGGCGCGGCCGGCCCGGCGCAGCAGGCTCGCGGCGGCCGAAGAGCGGACGCCGCCCGCGCAGTGGACGACGATCCGCCGGGCGGCCGGGACGGCGTCCAGGCGGCCGGGCAGCTCGGCCAGCGGGATGTTGACCGCTCCCTCGATGGAGCCGTCCGCCAGCTCGCCGGCGTTGCGGACGTCGATGATCAGCGGCGGCTCGGGCCCGTCGAGCTCCTCGCGCAGCTCGGCGAAGGTGATCCGCTCGGCTCGGGCGACGCTCCCCTCGGGCGCCCGCGCGAAGGCGTCCTCGGGGTCGGCCAGGTAGCCGGCCGCCGTGTCCAGGCCGATCCGGGCGAGGCGGGTGATGATCTCCTCCGCGCGGTCGCCGGGGGCGACCACGACGATCTCCCGGCCGGGCTCGATGAGCATCCCGGCCTGCTCGGCGAACCGGCCGTCGGCGGGGACGTTGATCGAGCCGGCGAGGTGCCCGGCGGCGAACTCCTGCGGGTCGCGGGCGTCGACGACGACCGCGCCGGCGTCGCGGCGCGCCAGGACGTCGCCGAGCGGCAGCTCCCGCAGGTGCTCCTCGACCTTCAGCAGCTCCCGCTCCTTGCGGTTGAGGATCGCGTCGTAGCCGAAGTAGTTCGGGGCGGGGGGCTGGCCTTCGGTGACGATGTCGACGAACTCCCGCTCGCCCATGGGCACGCAGGCGTAGTTGGTGAGCCGCTGCGCGCCGATCGTCGACTGCAGTTCGGCCGACAGGTTCTTGCCGCAGGCGGAGCCGGCCCCGTGCGCGGGGAAGAGCCTGGTCTGGTCGGGCAGCGCCATCAGCTTGCGCTGGACGGTGTCGTAGAGCATCCGGCCGAGCTCGTCGGCGCTGAAGCCGATGGAGGCCAGCAGGTCCGGGCGGCCGACGTCGCCGATGAACAGCGCGTCCCCGGTCAGGACGCCGTAGGGCGTGCTGTCGCCGGAGCGCTCGAAGACCAGGACGCTGATCGACTCGGGGGTGTGCCCCGGCGTCTCCATGATCTCCAGGGTCACGTCGCCGAGGCTGATCCGCTCGCGGTCGTGCAGCTTCCGGATCGGGAACTCGGCCTCGGCGCGCGCGCCGTAGCCGATCCACGCCCCGGTGCGCGCCGCCAGTTCGAGGTGGCCGGAGATGAAGTCGGCGTGGAAATGGGTGTTGATGACACCCTCGATGTGCAGGCCGTTGGCCGCGGCGTCGTCGAGGTACTCGGAGACGTCCCGGCGCGGGTCGACGATGACGGCGCGTCCGGTCCGCTTGTCGCCGATCAGGTAGGACGCCTGGGACAGGCACTCCAGGTAGTGCTGGGCGAAGTACATGGGCGTCTGCATCGCTACGGGTTCCTTTCGCAGATCACGGTCGGCGGCCCTGTGCCGGGACCGCCGGGCGGTCGAGGCGAGGGCCCGGACGAGGGCGGCGAGGGCGGCGAGGGCGACGGCCGCCAGGAAGAAGGGCCTGGCCCGCGCGGGAAGCTCCTGCGCGACCAGGAAGACGGACATCACCAGGACGAACCAGCCGAAGGCCTTGCGCAGCCGCTCGGGATCGACCCTTCCGGCCAGCCGGGAGCCCAGCAGGCCGCCGGCGGCCGCCAGCGCGGTGACCGACAGGGTGAGCGTCCAGTCGATGTGGACGCTCTGCAGGTACCCCGCAAGCCCCGCGAAGGACTTCAGCGCGATGACCAGTAGGGACGTGCCGACGGCGGCCGGCATCGGCAGGCCGCCCAGCAACGCGAGGGCGGGCACGACCAGGAAGCCGCCGCCCGCGCCGACCAGCCCGGTGACCAGGCCGACCGTCGCGCCCTCCAGGACGATCCTGGCCAGCGGCCTCTTACCGGCGCCGTGACCGGGCTCGATCTCCTTCCGGCCGCGGAGCATCGCCGCGGCCGTGACGGTCATCATGACCCCGAAGGCGATCAGCAGCACGTTCGCGGGGACGAACGCGGCCAGCCGCCCTCCGGCGTAGGCGCCGGCCATGCCCGCGGAGCCGAACAGCAGCCCGGTGCGCCACCGGATCCGGCCGGCCCGCGCGTGCGGGACGGCCCCCGCCACGCTCGTCACGCCCACGACGAACAGCGACATGGCGATCGCCTGCTTGGCGTCGACGCCGGCCAGGTAGATCAGCACCGGGGTGGTGAGGATCGAACCGCCCCCGCCGAGCATCCCCAGCGTGACCCCGATCAGCACCGCCGCGGCGAGCGTGAGCGCGAGGGTCATGCCGCTCGTTCCTCGCCCGCCAGCTGCGCGCTGATCGTGCCGAGGTCGCAGCTCGCGCCGCGGTTGAAAGGCAGCTTCGCCAGCAGCATCCCCATCGCGCAGGTGTTGGTGAGCGCCGCGAACGCCAGCCCGCCGCCGATGAGCGCCGCCGCCCACTTCAAGCCGGGCACGGCCGCACTGCCGAGCACCGCCGCCAGCACGATCGTCCCGGCGACGAGCCGGACCTGGCGCTCCAGATCCCAGCGGTTGCGGCCGTCCCGGTTGAGCGGCGCCCCGGCGGCCTCCCAGGCCGCGATCCCGCCCTCCAGTACACGGGTGTTGCGCAGCCCCGCCCCGGCCAGCGCCCGCTCCGCCTGCCCGGCGCGGACGCCGGAGCGGCAGATGAGCACGACGTCCTCGTCCAGGTGCCGGCACAGCTCGTCGCGGTGCTCCCGGAGCATGTCGAGCGGCACGTTGTAGGAGCCGGGGATGTGGCCGGCGGCGAACTCTCCCGGCGTTCGCACGTCGAGAAGGCGGGGCGGCGCGGGACCGTCCAGCCGGGCACGCAGGCTCGCGGCGTCCAGCCGCGCGGGCAGCTCGTTCATGGTCCTCTTTCGAGTCGGCGGAGAACGCGGCCGTCCGGCCGCGGCAGATACCCCCAGGGGTATCCACGGGCGCCAAAGTAGCCCACGAACGACTGAACTGCCAAATACCCCCGGGGGTGTCTACTCCCGCGCGACCCGGCTACAGGCCCTTCACCGGACGTCCGGCGCGCACGGCCGTCGGCCGCCGCGCCGGGGCCGGGCCCGCGGTCACGCGCCGGGACGGTCGAGGGTGATGCGGAAGACCGGGTACCGGGCCGCGACCTGCTCGAAACTCGCCAGCGGGGCATGCCGGTCCACCGGGATGTGCGGCCGGGCCCCCGGTGCCAGTTCCAGGTAGCGGCGCAGGATCGGGGCGCGGAGGCCGGGGGAGACCTCGACCAGGCGGACGGCCCGGCGGCGCCTCCTGAGCAGGACCGCGCGGCCGTCCGCCGCGCGGACGTTGCGGACCCAGTTGGTGTCGTCCCCGAGCATCGACACCAGGTAGTACTCGCCGTCGTAGTCGGCGATCACCACGGGGAACGAGATCGTGCGCCCCGTCCGGCGGCCGCGCACCTCCAGCGTCGCCCACCGGCTGGGGGCCAGCACGCCGCTGCCGAAATGCAGCGCGCCGATACGGTTCAGGACGCGTGCCAGCGCGTTCGGCCGCCCCTCCCGGTACATCCAGCGGCTGAACCGGCGGAAGGGGCTGCCCCCGGTGGCCTGAACCGGGGCGGTCATGACCGCCCCCCGTCGCGCCGCTGCTCCGCCGACCCCTTCGTCCCCGTCATCGCACGCATTGGCCATCCCTTCCACTCCACGTGAATCCAGGATGGAGACCGGCGTGAGACGGAGGCAGGGCCGAAGGTCCCGGACAGACCAGCGCGCCCATGCCGGGCTCAGTCCGCAGGCGGCTCGGCGGGTCAGCGGATTTCGGGGGGCGGGCCGCTGCGGGTCAGGTCTTCGGGGGCGATCTCTTCGGCCAGTGCCGCCAGGTCGGACCTTCGGACGTAGGCTTCGCCGCTCATGATCGGCCGCACGGTGCGGGCGAAGGCGGCGTGTTCGACGACGCACTCGCCCGCGTCCTCGCGCACCTTCGCCTCGACGCGCATGGTGCCGGACGGGTGGCCGATCAGCACGGTCCCATCCTCGTGGGGCCGCGCGGCGTAGAGGTCGTGGACGACGGTGCCGCGCGCGACGGCCGCGACGGCCGTGCAGCAGCTCGCGGTCCCCGGGTACGCCTCGTGCATGGTGTCGCGCATCGGCTGGATGCCGGCGAACCGCACCGCGAAGTCGTAGGCGCCCGCGGCGAGCTTCCCGCCGCTCACCGTGGTGTAGGACGCGGGCGGGGCGACGGCGACCGGCCACGGCGTCGTCTTCCGCGGGTCGACGCCGAGCAGGCGCTGCGCGGACTGCCGGACGGCGATGAAGGCGCCCACGACGTCCGGACCCTGGTCGAACGTCTCGTAGCCGGTCAGGCCGGCCTGCTCCGCCGGGAAGAACACGCACATGTTCGCCAGGTCGACGATGGAGCAGGTGACCGCGCCGACGCCGGGGACGTCCAGGACGTCCGAGCGGTTGCCGGTCGGGAACAGGCCACCGCCCAGGGAGGCGCCGACCGTCGCGGAGAAGTCGGTGCGGACGGGGGCGGCCGTCCCGGAGACCCCGGCGACCTCCAGATCGCCGTCCATGAGGAGGCTGCCGTCGTCGGCCGTCGGCACGTCGACGTTCAGCAGCATCCGGGTGTTCGTCTGGTTGATCCGCACCCTGGTCGTTCCCGGGCGGGCGGGGACCAGCCCTTTGAGCACCGCGTACGTGCCGACGCCGGGCGTCAGGTTGCCGCAGTTGAAATCCCAGTAGACCTTCGGCTCGCCGATGCCGACCTGGGCGAAGGTGTAGTCGACGTCGGCGCCGGGGCTGGAGCCCGGGCCGACGATGCAGCATTTGCTCGTCGTCGGCATGGCGCCGCCGAGGCCGTCGAGCTGCCGGACGTCGCGTGCCCCGAACAGCGCGATCAGGAACGGGCCCCAGAGCGCGCGGTCGGCGGGCAGATCGCTTTCGAGGAGGTAGACGCCCCGGCTGGTGCCGCCGCGGATCAGCATTGCGGGGACGGACTGCAGCTCGCCGCTCGATGTGGCTGAAAGGGTCACCATTGGGCGCTCCTTGGCTCGTGGACGCGGTCCGGCGCGCAGTGGACGACGCCGCGTTCTTCCAAGTCGTCGATCTCATCGTCGGGCATTCCGCCCAGGTCGCGCAGCACTGCCCGGGTGTGGGCGCCCAGGGCGGGCGCGGTGAGGTCCGGTTCCGCGGTGTACCCGTGGAAGATCATCGGCAGGCCCTTGACCGGCCCGCGGGCCGTGGGCAGGACGACCCGCCGCGCGGCGAAGCCGGGCTCGGCGCGCCGGTCGGCCGCGTCCAGGACGGGCACGGCGGGGACGCCCGCGGCGCGCAGCTCGGCGAGCGCCTCCCGCCTGGTCCGCCGCCGCGTCCAGGCGGTCACCTCGGTGTCGACGAGGTCCTCGTGGGACCACCACCAGGCTTCGTCGTGACCGCGGAGGGACGTGACGCAGGAGGCGAGGGCGTCGCGGTGCCGGTCGGTGAAGCATGAGACGGCGATCCACGTGCCGGGGACGGCGCAGGGATAGGTGTCGTGGGGGGTGCGGCCGGGGCGGCGGTTCCCGCGCGGCACCGCGTCGTGCCCGTTGACCAGGTAGTCCGCGATGTCGGCCGCCAGCGTCCAGCTCACCACCTCGCGCTGGGAGACGTCCAGGTGCACGCCCTTGATCCCCTGCTGCACGCAGTAGGCGAGGAAGGCGGCGCCGAACAGGGACACCAGCTGGTCGGGATAGTTGACGTCCGAGGACGACCAGAGCGGACGGCCGGCCTCGTACCCGGTGACGGACGCGAGACCGGACAGCAGATCCAGGGTGGACCCGTACGAGCTGTTCCCCGCCTCCGGACCGTCCTGGCCCTGGCTGGACAGCGACAGGTAGAGCAGATCGGGGTTGATCCCGTGGATCGTCGCGGCGTCGATGCCCAGCCGCCGTGTGACGCCGACGCGGAAGTTCTCCACGAGGACATGGCTGCGGCGGGCCAGCCGGTGGACGACCCGGCGCCCCTCGGGGGTCTTGAGGTCGACGGCGACGCCGAGCTTCCCGACGTTGTTGGACGGGAAGTACGGCGATGCCGGGGGCGCGGACCCGTCGCCGGGGTCGGGCATCTTCCAGGAGCGGAAGGTGTCGGGCCGGTCCGTCCACTCGATTTTCAGGACGGTCGCGCCGTAGTCGGCCAGGAGCCGGGTGACGGCCGCGCCCGCCGTGATCGTGCCGAAGTCGAGCACGACGATCCCGCTGAGCGGCGCGGCGTCCCCCGCGGCGCCGGGCTCGGGGGAGGCGTCCGGCGTCCGGGACGTCCAGGTCACGGGAACCCGGCGCGCGGCCGCGGGGGCGGTGCCCGACCGCCACGGCAGCCCGGCCGTGTGGACGGGCGTCCCCACGGCGGGGGCCGCGCCGCCGGGATCCGGCTCGGGCGCGATGAATCCGCGGTGGCGCAGCTGCGGCGAGCGCACGAGGTCGGATGCTCGGGGCGTCCACCCGAACGGCAGCCCGAGCCGCTGCGCCTCCCGGTAGATCTCCTCTGCGGACCGTTCCGCCGCCCATTGCTCGACGATCGGCCACCACTCGGCCGCACGGGCCTGCCGGACGGACTCGTCCGCCAGCAGCGGGTCTTTCAGGCCGGGCGCCCCCACGAGTTCGACGACCTGAGGCCAGTGCTTCTGCTGGAAGATGAATCCCACCCAGCCGTCGCGCGCCCGGACCAGCCGCCAGTCACCGGGGTCGGCCCCCGACCTCATGGGCGGGCGGCCGGTCATGGACTGGACGATGTCGCTCTTCCAGTCCATGTACGCGACGACGTCGCACATGGCCACCTCGACCAGGTCGCCCCCGTGCCCGGCGTCCCGCCGGCGCAGCGCCAGCATGGCGCCGAGGAACCCGGTCACGCCGGCGCAGTGCGCGGCCTGCTCGCCGCCGAGGCTCAGCGGGCGGCGGTCCGGCTCGCCGATCATCGTGGCGAGGCCGCCGTAGGACTCGGCGAGGAGGCTGTCGCCGGGAATGTCGCGGTAGGCGGTGTCGCGGCCGAAGCCGGTGATCCAGACGGTGACGAGGCGGGGCCGGCGCCGCCGCACCGCGTCGGGGGTGAGGCCGAGCTCGGCGGCGGCGTCCGGGGTGAGATCGAGGATGGCGACATCGGCCAGGCCGAGCAGCCGGCGGACGGTCCGGGCGCCGTCGTCGCCGGAGCCGGCGGCGACGGCGCTCTTGCCGGCGTTGAGCGCGACGAACTCCAGGCCGGTCCCGGCGGCGTTGAGCGGAGGGCGGCGCCGGAGCGGGTCGCCGCCCTCCGGCTCGCACCGGACGACGTCGTGGCCCAGCCCGGCGAAGAGCCGGCCGCAGACCGCGCCCGCGACGCCGCCGGCGATCTCCACGACCCGCAGGCGCGTCGGCTCGGTCGTGGTCACGCCGCCCCCTGGCCCGGGTTCGGGCGGCCCGCGGTGAAGTTCTCCAGCCCTTGGCGGTGGCTGTCGGTCCGCGCGTGGATCTGGGCGTTGGTGTAGGCGCCGAATTCGAGCGCCGTCCGCCATTCGCTGACGTGCATGGGGATGTGCCAGAGGGCCTTCTTCGACCACTCCAGCGCGACGGCGTCGAACCGCGCGATGTGGCGGGCGAGCTCCAGCGCCGCGCCGTCGACCTCGTCGGCGCCGACCGCCAGGTTGGCCATCCCCCAGTCGACGGCCGTGCGGCCGTCGATCCGCTTCGCCGTCAGGATCATCCAGGCGGCGCGCTTCGGGGCCAGCCTGAGCTGAGCGGCCGGGCCGGCCAGGCCCGGGTAGAAGCCGAAGCCGATCTCCGGCATGCCGATCTGCGCGTCCTCCGCCACCACCGCGAGGTCGCTCGCGTTGATCAGCGTGGAGCCACCGCCCAGCGCGTATCCGCGCGCCGCGGCGATGACGATCGCGGGATGGTGCCGGATGTCCTCCTGCACCCGCAGCCAGGAGGCGTTCAGCTCGTCCTCCTGGTCCGTGCCGCCCTCGGCGAGCTGGTTGAGGTCCATGCCGGCGCAGAACGCGGTCCCGGCGCCGGCCAGGATGATCACTTTCGCCGTGGCCCTGGCGGCGTCCAGGGCGGCGATGAGGGCCTGCCGCGCCGCCGCGTCGAGGGCGTTGCGCTTCTCGGGCCGGTTGAGGGTGATGCGGACGATCCCCTCCCCGGCCTCCGAGACGAGGATGCTCGGGGAGGTCTCCTGGTCTGGTTCCGCCACGCCGTGCCCCTCCGATGCCTCAGAATATTGTCTGACAGTCAGACGAAGTTCCTTCATTTTGCCTCGCGGGACGGCACCCGTCAAGGCTGCCGTGGACACGGTGGCGCCGAGGCCCGCGAAAGACGGGAAATGGGAAGTTCAACGCCCATGAGCTGCGGATGGGCGCCGCTCGGTGCTGGGTGTCCGCGGGGTCGGGCCGGCCGTCGTGGGCCCATCGACACCCGTCGACACCGCGGGGCGGATGTCAGACACTTTGCCGTCCCGGAAGCGGATGTACGCGTGCAGGACGCTGTCATGCGGCGGCCCGAAGGAGCGGTTACGCGACCGTCCGGCTCGGGTGCGGTGCCGCGGGAGCCGTCACGCGCCGCCCTGCGCCTCGCCTGCGCCGTCCGCCGTGCCGTCGGCCTCCGCCATCCGCGCCAGCGCGATCGCCGCGGCGTTGCGGACGTGGATGTCCGAGGCGGCCATGGCCCGGCTGACGTCCCGCTCCTCGATCGCCTCGACCAGGATGCGCATCTCGGCGATGGTCCGCTCGAGCCGCCCGGGAGCGGACAGGGACGTCCAGCGGAGCCGCCGCAGCCGCCCCTGCAGGCTGCCCAGCATCTGGGTCAGCGGGGGGCTCGCGGCGCCCTCGAACAGGGCCTTGTAGAACTCGTCCTTGGCGATGAGCTGCGCGAGCTCCTCGCCGCTGCCGCCGTCCTTGAGCGCCTCGAGCTGGTCGAAGGCGGCCCGCAGCCGCGCCATGTGCTCCTCGGTGGCCCGCTCCACGAACCGCCGGACGGCCAGGGCCTCCAGGGCGACGCGCATCTCGTAGATGTCGGCTGCCTCGTCGGTCGTCAGGACGCTGACGATGGCGCCGCGCTGCGGGATGTTGGTGACGAGGCCCTCGGACGCCAGCTGCGCGAGCACCTCGCGCACGGTCGCGCGGGACACGCTGAGCTGCTCCATCAGCTCCCGCTCGATGAGCCGCTGCCCGGGCCGGAGCCGGAAGTCGAGGATGGCCTCGCGGACGACCTCGAGCACCTGGTCGCGCAGCGGCGCCGCCACCCGGCCGATCGGCGCGCGCAGCCCCATTCCGGTCGCGGACGGCGAACTCCCGCCCCCCGGCTTGTTCTGCTCCGCCATGACCGGACTCCTCCTGCGCGATGCGGAACGCCGCCGCGCGGGCCGTGAGGCCCATCTGTCGGACGGCCAGACCAACTCCTGTTTCTTGGACGATATCGGAAGAGAGAGCGCCGTGCGGACGACGGGTGCCGGAAGTCCCGCGGCTCGCGGGCCTGTGGCCGATCACCCGGCGGCGGGATTGCACTTCCCGGACATAGCGCATAATGTCTGATGGTCAGACAATCCATGCCGGACGGCTGGGGACCGGTTCACCCGGAGAGCGATGGGAGACGGCAGGTGGGAACGCGCGCACGCACCGCGATCGTAGGGGTGGGCGCCACGGAGCAGGGCGAGATCCCCGGGGAGTCGCCCGAGGAGATCGCCGTGCGCGCGGCGGTGCTCGCGCTGGCCGACGCGGGGCTCGACAAGCTCGCGGTCGACGGGCTGATCACCTGCAAGGCGCCGCTCACCGCGCACGGCACGGACGAGAGCATGGGGCCTCTGCTCGGGATCAATCCCGCGTTCAGCACCACCCTCGACTACGGGATGGGCGGCTTCTCCCTCCATCTGGCCTCGATGGCCATCCAGGCGGGGCTCGCCACGACCGTACTGCTCACCTTCGGGACCAACGCGCGCAGCGCGAGAATCGGCTTCTCCCGCCCGATCGGCGGTGCCGCCGACTGGCTCCGCCTCGCCGGGCTGGTGCACGTGGCCGGTCCGGCCGCGCTGGCCTTCCGGCGGCACATGCACCTGTACGGGACCACGGAGGAGCAGCTCGGGTGGGTGGCGGTCGCGCAGCGCGAGTGGGCGCGGCTGAATCCGCGGGCCGTCTTCCGCGACCCGATGACGATCGACGACTACCTCCGCCACCCGTACATCGTGGAGCCGCTCCGCCGCCCCGACCTGACGCTGATCTCCGACGGCGGCGCCGCGGTCGTCGTCACGTCCGCGGAGCGGGCCCGGGACTGCCGCGCCGCCCCCGTGCACCTGCTCTCGACGGCCCAGCAGTCGGCCATCCGGAACGAGCAGAACGAGGACAAGCTCATGCGCCCCTGGCTCGGCGACATCGCCGAGCGGCTGTACGCCGCGGCCGGTGTCGGCCCCGCCGACATCGACGTGGCGTACCTCCAGGACGGCACATCGGTCTGGGTGCTGCAGATGCTGGAGTGGTACGGCTTCTGCGGTGTCGGGGAGGCCGGCCCGTTCCTCGCCGAGGGGCGCACCAGGCCGGGCGGGTCGCTGCCGGTCAACACGCACGGCGGGCAGCTCTCGGAGAGCTACACGCACAACTGGATGCATCTGTACGAGGCCGTCCGCCAGCTCCGGGGAGAGTGCGGAGACCGTCAGGTGGACGGTGCCACGCTGGCCCTTCACGCACAGACACATGACTTCTGGAAGGGCGCGGCGACACTCCTCTCCACCCGGGACTCCGCATGACCGACACCGCCGAGACGCATCCCGTCCACGCCAAGCCGCTTCCCGACGTCGACGATCCGCTCACGGCGCCGTTCTGGGCGGCGACCCGTGAGTCGCGGCTCGTCCTGCCGCGCTGCACGAACTGCTCCTACCTGCAGTGGCCGCCCGAACCCGTCTGCCCCGAGTGCCAGCACACCGGGCGCGAATGGCGCGAGTTCCCCGCCCGGGGGCGGCTGTGGAGCTTCGCCGTCTACCACCGGGCGCTCGACCCCGCCTTCGCCGCGGACGTCCCCTACGCGGTCGGCCTCGTCGAGCTGGACGCCGGCCGGAAGATGTACGGGCTGATGGAGGGGGACGCGGAGGCCCTCCGCGTCGGCGCCCGCGTCCGAGGCGTGTTCGACGCGGTGAACGAGGACGTGACGTTCATCCGCTGGCGCATCGACGACCGGGATTGACCCCCCGGGGGGCGCATCGCCGCCCGAGGGCGCGGGTGATCTCGCGGCGGCTCGGCGTTCACGCCCTCTTGGCGAGCCAGAGGGCGCACCTCAGCAGCGCGTCGTCCCGGTCCGGTCCGGCGACCAGCTGCCAGCCGATCGGCAACCGGGTCGCGCCGACCGCGCCGGGGAGGTTCATCGCGGGGAAGCCGACGGCCGTCCACGGCGAGCAGAACACCGGATCGCCCGTCGACGCGAGCCCGCTCGGCGCCTCACCCGTCGCGGACGGCAGCAGCAGCGCGTCCACCGCCTCCAGCTCCGCGGCGAGCTTCGCGCCGAGCTCCCGCAGCGCCGCGTGCGCCGCATCCCGGTCCGCCGCGCCGACCGCCGCGCCTTCGGCCAGGAAGTCCCGTAGCGGCGCGGAGAGCAGTTCGCGGTGGTGCTCCAGTTCCGGCCGCAGGCTCTCCGCGATCTCGGCGGACGCCGCCGTGTGATGCGCCTCTCCCGTGCGCAGGAGCAGGTCCGAGAGGTCGAGGTCGACCACGGTGGCGCCGCGCAGCGACACCACTTCCCGCAGCCTCGCCAGGCTCGCGGGGACCTCCGGTTCCAGCCCCGGCCAGGACGACACGTCCAGGAAGCCGAGACGCGGCGGCGACGAGGCGGACCGGACCGGCGGCGCGCCGGTGACCAGGCGGTTCACCACCACGAGGAGCGCCGGCGACCCGGCGTACCAGCCGACCTGGTCGAAGCTCGGCGCGAGCGGCTTCACCCCGCCGGCCGGAACCCTGCCCCGGGACGGCTTGAACGCCCACACCCCGCAGAAGCCGGCCGGCCGGATGAGCGACCCGTAGGTCTGGGTCCCGACCGCCACGTCCGCCATGCCGCACGCGACGGCGGCCGCGGAGCCGCTGGACGAGCCCCCCGGCGTGTGCGTCAGCCGCCACGGATTCCTGGTCGGGCCGGGGGTCATGAGCGCGAACTCGGTCGTCACCGTCTTGCCGAGGACGAAGCCCCCGGCGTCCCCGAGCAGGGTCACGATGTCGGCGTCGGCGGACGGGCGGTGGTCCGCGTAGATCGCCGACCCGTACGACGTCGGCATGCCGGCGGTGTCCACGAGGTCCTTCACTCCGACCACCACGCCGGTCAGCGGCCCGGCCGGCCGCCGGTCGGCCAGGGCGGCCCGCTCCAGGGCGCCCCGCTCGTCGAGATGCGCCCACGCCCGGACCCTCGGCTCCAGGCGGCGGACGACCCGCAGCGAGCGGGCCACCGACCGCGTCACCGGCCCCTCGCCGCCGGGGACCCCCCGGGCTCCCCGCGGGGAAGCTTCCTTCTCCATGTCAGTCGAAGTACGCCGAGGCGGCCTCGGGCGCGGCTCTCCACGGCTCGACGCGCCCGTCCTTGAGCAGGAACATCCGGTCGCAGTGCTCCTCCAGCATCCGGCTGTTCTGGTCGACGATCAGCATGCCGACCCGTTCCGCCCGCCCGAACGCGACCAGCGTCTCGATCGCGGTGCGCAGCGCCCGCGGCGACAGCCCGAGGCTCATCTCGTCGACCAGCAGGATCTTCGGCCGGCTGACCAGGCCGCGGACGAGCGCCAGCATCTGCTGCTCGCCGCCGCTCAGCCGCCCGGCCTTCTGGTCCCGCAGCCGGGCCACGGCGGGGAACGCCTCCTCCAGCCTGCGCCGCAGCCCCTCGTCTCGCCCGCGGCCGGCGAGCATGCCCAGCCGGATGTTCTCGTCCACGGTCAGGTCGGCGAAAACGCCCCGCCCCTCCGGGACGTGGGCGACGCCGGCGCGGGCGACGTTCTCCGGCCTGGTGGACAGCGGCCGCCCGTCCAGCCGGACCGACCCGCCGCTGCGGCCGGCCATCCCGGAGATGGCGCGGAGCGTGGTGGTCTTGCCGGCGCCGTTGCGCCCGGCCAGCCCCACGATCTCCCCGACCGGCACCGACAGCGACAGCCCCTCGATGATGCGCGCTCCCGAGATCCTGACGTACAGGTCCTCGACGACCAGTCCCGACGACGTCACCGCCTGCTCCCCGTTCCCATGAAGACCTCCTTGACCCGCGGGTCCTGGAGCACCTGCCCGGGTGTCTCGCAGACCAGCACCTTCCCGAAGTCCAGGACGGTGCACCGGTCGGCCACCTGCCGGACGAACCCGACATGGTGGGCGATCACCAGGATGGACACCCCCGAGTCGCGGACCGTTCTGATCGCCTTCGCGACCGACGCGATCTCCTCCGTCCCTAGGCCGGCCGTCGGTTCGTCGAGGAGCAGCAGGGTCGGCTCGCCGCCCATGGCGCGGGCGATGTCGACGTGCTTCTGCTCGCCCATCGTGATGTCGTCGGCGAGGACGTGCCACCGCGCGCGTGGGAACTCCAGCCTTTCGAGCGCCGCCACGGCCCGCGCCCGCGCCCGCCGCTGCAGGCGCCGCTTCCGCCGGGTGCCCGCCAGCTCCGTCCAGACGGTGCCGTCGTGGCTCTCGTAGGCGCCGATCGCGACGTTGCCCAGCACGTCGAGGTCCCCGACCAGCGAGGGGTGCTGGAACGTCCGGGAGATGCCGAGCTTGCGCCGGGACGAGACCGACAGGTTCCCGAGCGGGCGCCCGTTGAGGACGATCGTTCCGGACGAGGGCGCCTGGACCCCGCTGATGCTGTTGAGCAGGGTGGTCTTGCCCGCGCCGTTGGGCCCGATGATCGCGTGCACCTCGCCGCGGCGCACGTCGAGGGAGACGCCGTCCAGCGCCTTGACGCCGCCGAACTGCACGGTGAGGTCCTCCAGCCGCAGGAGCACGTCGTCGCTCGCACCGCGGATGACCTTCGCCCCGTCCGGCCCGCCGGACGCCTGCGGCTCGCCCGCGCCCCGGGCGTGCCGCCCGGCCGCCGCCCCGGCCGGTGAACCGGGTCCGCCTCCCGCCCGCCCGGCCCGGGACGGCAGGGACGGGCCCGCAAGGGTCCGGACGAGCCGCGCCACCCGCTCGCCGAGGTCGTACAGCCCGCCGTTGAAGAAGATCACGATCGCCAGCAGGATCAGCGCGAAGAACAGCTCCGACACCCCGTCGTACATGAGGGACAGCGCGTACGTCGCGACGAAGAAGAACACCGAGCCGACGATCGGGCCGCCGATGCTGCCGAGCCCGCCGACCACGACGATGCCGAACAGCATGATCGAGTGGGTGACGTGGAAGGTCTCGGGCGACAGGTAGCCCAGGTTGATCGCGAGCATGCAGCCGCCGAGGCCCGCGACCGATCCGGCGAGGACGTGCGCCCGCACCTTCTCCCGGACGACCCGGATCCCCATCACCGCGGCGACGACCTCGTTCTGCTTGATCACCCGGGAGGCGATTCCGGCCCTCGTCCTGGTGTAGCGGAGGCAGACCAGTGCGGACGCGGTCAGCGCGAGCAGCGCGCCGAAGTACAGGCCCATCCCCGAGCTCAGGTCGATGCCGCCGAGCGACACCGGCGGCGCCACCAGCCCGTTGGAGCCGCCGGTCCACTGCTCCAGCCGCTTCCCGCTCAGCAGGTCGACCGCGACGGCGCCGAGGAAGAAGGTGCCGACGGCGGAGCCGAAGAACCGCAGCCGGACCAGGGCGGACGCCACCAGCGCGGCCACCGCCCCGGCGGCGGTGACGCCGATCACCAGCGCGGCGGGCCAGGGCACCCCGCCGAACTCGCGGAGCGAGCTCATGACGTACGCGCCGATGGCGAAGTAGACGAACTGCCCGAAGGAGAACTGGCCGGAGTAGCCGGTCAGCACGTCCAGCCCGACGGCGCCGATCGCGTAGATCATGGCGACCACGAGCACGGACCGCATGCTCACCTCGGTGACGACCAGGGGCGCGAGGCCCAGCAGGACCAGGATGCCCAGCAGGGGCCATCCCACGTTCTCGCGTGCGCGTGCCAGCATCAGAGCCTCGCCACCTGAGCGGTCCCGAACAGCCCGTTCGGCCGGACGGCCAGCGTGACCAGCATGATCGCCAGCGCGCTGGCGAGCGCCAGGTCGCCGCCGAGGTAGGTGGAGACCAGGTTGGTGACCACCCCGATGACGATCCCGCCGGCGAAGGTGCCGAGCAGGCTGGTGAAGCCGCCGACGACGGCCGCCGCGAACGCGTACAGCAGGATCGGGTCCATCATCTGGGAGAACAGCAGCTGCTTCGGCGCCATGAGCAGGCCGATGAGCAGCGCCAGCGGGCCCGCGATCATGTAGGCGATGGCCGACAACCGCCCCACGCGGACGCCGAGCAGCCGCGCGATCGGCGCCTGCTGCGCGACGGCGAGGAACTGCAGCCCCAGGTCGGTGAAGCGGAACATCGCCACGAACAGGGCGCCGATGGCGACGACCAGGCCCACGCTGATCAGGTCGGACCAGGCGATGACGATACCGCCGAGGGACGCCCCGCCCTTGGGCAGCAGCGTGGGGAACGTGTACGGCTGCTGCTTTCCGAAGAACACGTTCGCCATCGCCGCGAGCAGCAGGTACAGCGCCACGGTCCGGACCAGGATGTTGGCCGTGCCCGCGCTGCTGAACGGCCGCAGCACCACCAGGTAGAGCAGGGCGCCGAAGAGCACGCTCAGCGCGAGCCCGAGCCCTGCCGCCACGTACGCGTCTCCCTGGTAGAGGTAGATCCGGTAGACGATGAACGTCTCGAACATTCCGATGTTGCCGGCGGCGAAGTTCGCGACACCGGTCGTCTTGTTCAGGAAGACGAGGACGAACGACAGCAGTCCGATCACCAGGCCGAACGCGATCCCGCTGATGATCACTGATAGTGCGAGCACGGTGACTCACCGACTCCTTGCGGTGGGGGACATGATCATTCGCCGAGCTGCCCGATCTGCTCGAACTCGCCGTCCTTGACCCCGAGGACGTACAGCGAGCTGACGCCGACGTGGTTGGTCTTGGAGAAGGTCAGCTCGGGGTAGATCTCCGACGCCTTCACGTTCTTCCAGGACTCCAGCTCCGAGACGATGGCGGGACCCGTCACCTTGTCCCCGACCCGCTTCAGCACCTCGGTGACGACCTGGGCCGTCCCGCAGCCGCGCAGCGTGACGCCCTCCACCTCGAGGCCGGCGGCCTTGACGACCTTCGTGCACTCGGTGTTCTCCGCCGCGGACGGCGCCAGCGTGTCGGAGGTGACCACCAGCTTCGGCATGACGGCCGGGTCGACGGTGGACAGGAAGGTGGCCTGCGAGACGGCGGAGCTTCCGAGCAGCTTCTTGGTCGGCGCGAGCTTCTGCGCCGTCATCGCCTTGGTGAAGCGCGCCGCGTCCTGCGGGATCTGGTTGAGCACGATGTAGTCGGGGTGCAGCCCCTTCATCTTGAGCACGTAGGGGGAGAAGTCGGCGGTCCCCGGCGGGGCGGTGAACGTTCCCGCGACGGTGCCGCCGGCCTTCTTCACCGCCTCCGACACCGAGCTCGCGGTGTGCTCGGAGTCGGGCGTGGTCGTGCTCATGATCGCCACGCTGCCGGTGCCGTGGTGCTGGAAAATCCACGGCACCGCGGCGACCAGCTGGTCGCCGTAGGTCGGCATGAGGTTGAAGTACATGGGGTTCAGCGGGTCCAGCAGTTTCGTGGACGCGCCGAACACGAACAGGAAGGGGATCTTCGCCGCGCCGAGCAGCGGCACCTGCGCCGGCGGCTGGAGGCTCCCGCACTGGCCGGTCACCGCGACGACCTTCTTGGCGATGAACGCCTTGGTGTTCGTGACCGCCCGCGCGGCATCGTAGCCGTCGTCCCGGTTGTCGATCTTGATCTGTCGCCCGTTGACGCCGCCGGAGTCGTTCACGTGCTTGAACCAGGCGAGCATGGCCTTGTTCATCGGGGTGCAGCTCGACCCGACGGCGCCGCTCAGCGGTACGGAGATGCCGAGCTCGATCGGGTCGTCCGACCCGGCCGAGGCGCTGTCGCCGGTTCCCGAGCCGCAGGCGCTCACCAGGAGCGCGAGCGTCGCGCCGACGGCGCCGGCGCCGAGCAGGGCGCGGGACCTCGGGCGGCCGCCGGGGCGGCGGCGGATCGTGCGGGCCCGCGGTTCATACGACATGGTCGTCTCCTGTCATCGCTTCTGACGGGGATTTCGTGGGGTTGCCGTGCTGGTGCGACATGGATCCGTCGGCCGCCGGATGCGGCCCGTCCGGCCCGTGGGGGAGGCGCCGGAGTCCGTGGCCGCAGAACCGGTTCCTCGGCCCTGCCTGACCGCGCAACGACCGCACCGGGGCCTCCGAGCGTTTCGTTGGACTGTCGGCTCGTCTGACAATTAATGCGTGCAGTGTAGCCCTCGGCCCCACGCAGCGGCAATAGCCTCTTCGCGAGATCGGCGAAGGGGCCGTCCAATGACGCTGGCCAGGAACTTCGGCCTCAGCGGGGGTGTGGTGGCGCCGCCGTCGCTCCGGCCCTGACCCTGCCCCGGGGTCCTGCGAGCGGGCAGAGATGGCCCTTGAATTTCTTCGTCAGACGATCGTATTGTCTGACATCACGGACGGCTCCGGCGGAACAACCGCCGCCGGCCCGCCGGCGCCGCACCGGCGCCGCGATCCCGAAGGAGTCACGCCATGGCGCTCAGCGCCCGTCAGGAAGAGATCAAGGACGAGTTCATCCGGGTGCGCGGAACCTGGGGCGACGCCTGGCAGGCCATGCTGGAGCTCGACCCCGAGTTCGTGAGGGCCTACACCGGCTTCTCCGCCGTCCCGTGGCAGAAGAACCACCTGGACGGCAAGGTCAAGGAGCTCGTCTACATCGCCGTGGACGCCGCGGCCACGCATATGTACCTCCCGGGCGTCCGGCAGCACGTCCGGGCCGCGCTGCGGCTCGGCGCGGCCCCCAGGGAGATCATGGAGGTGCTCGAACTGACCTCCACGCTGGGCATCCACGCGATGAACATCGGCGTGCCGACCTTGGTGGAGGTCCTGGAGGAGAAGGGCCTGCGCGACGGACCGGCGCCCCTCACCGAGCACCAGGAGAAGCTCAAGGCCGAGTTCACCGAGACGCGCGGCTACTGGCACTCCTTCTGGGACGAGATGCTCGAACTCGACCCCGAACTGTTCGCGGCCTACACCGAGTTCTCCTCCGTGCCGTGGCGGACCGGCACCCTTGAACCGAAGGTCAAGGAGCTCATCTACATCGCCTTCGACACCGCCGCGACCCACTTGTACGTCAAGGGTCTCAAGCTGCACATCGAGAACGCCCTGGGCCACGGAGCGACCGCGCAGGAGATCCTCGAGGTCATGGAGATCGCCAGCGTCATCGGCATCCATGCGGCCACGTCCGCCGCCCCCATCCTGGTGGAGGAGATGGCCGACCCGGAGAACCGGCCCGTGAGCCGGCGATGAGCGGCGCCGCCTACGAAGTGGTCGCGCTCCGGTACGGCACGCGAGCCGGGGCGAAGGCAGAGATCTACCTCAACTACGCCATATACGGCGAGCCGGACGAGCCACTCGGGATGGACTACTACTGCTGGATCGCCCGCGCCCCAGGCCGCACGGTCGTGATCGACACCGGCTTCGGCCCGGAGGGCGGGGCCCGCAGGGGCCGGACCACCCTGGCCGACCCCGTCGAGGCGCTGGCCCGCGCCGGGGTGGACGCCGCGGCGGTGCCGCAGGTGATCGTCACCCACGCGCACTACGACCACATCGGCAACCTCGCGCGGTTCCCGGCCGCGGAGGTGATCATGGCCCGGCGGGAGTTCGACTTCTGGACCGGTCCCTACGCCCGGCGCGCGCAGTTCGCATGGTCGGCGGAGGCGCGGGAGACGGCGCACCTCGCCGAGGTGCGGGCGCAGGGCCGGATGACCCTGGTCGACAAGCCGTACACGGCCGCCCCCGGCATCGAGGTGATCCCCGTCGGGGGCCACACACCGGGGCAGGCGATCGTCGTCGTGGAGACGGCCGGCGGGCAGGCGGTGCTCGCCTCCGACTCCGTCCACTACTACGAGGAGATCGAGCGGGACCGGCCCTTCGCCTTCGTCGCCGACCTGGAGGCGATGTACCGCGGCTTCGACATGCTCAAGGAGATCGCCGCGGAACCCGGCAGGGTCCTCGTGCCCGGTCACGACCCGGAAGTGATGCGCAGGTTCCCCCCGCTCGGCGGGCTCGACCCGGGCATGGCGGTCCGCATCGGCTGACCTCCTCCGCCCTCCGCCGGAGAACGGCTCCCGCCGGACGACCAGCCGGGCCGCGCGAGCGGCACCGGCCGACACGAAAGAAAGCAGGCCATGGCTCTGAACGGACTCGACGGCAAGGTCGCGGTCGTCACCGGCGCGGGCGGCGGCATCGGCGCCGCGAGCGCCCGGCGCCTGGCCGGGGAGGGAGCGCGGGTCGTCGTCGTGGACATCGACGGCGCGGCGGCGGAGGCCACCGCCGCGGCTCTGCCCGGCGAGGCGATCGCGGTCCAGGGCGACGTGTCGCGGGAGGCGGACGTCGACCGCTACGTCCGCGCCGCGGTCGACCGCTACGGGCGGATCGACCTGCACCACCTGAACGCCGGGATCTTCGGGACCTTCGCCCGCCTCCCCGACCTGCCGGCCGAGGACTTCGACCGGGTGATCGCGGTCAACCTGCGCGGCCCGTTCCTCGGCCTGCGCGCCGCCTTCCGCCGGTACGAGGAGCAGGGCGGCGGCGGTGCGGTGGTCGTCACCGGGTCCATCGCCGGGCTGCGCGGCAGCTCCGACCTGCTGCCGTACCAGGCGTCCAAGCACGGCGTCGCCGGGCTCGTGCACGGCGCGGCCGTGTACGGCGGGCCGCGGGGCGTGCGGGTGAACGCGGTCGCCCCCGGGCTCGTCCCGACCGGGCTGTTCGCGGCGGGCGGGGCCGCCAGGGGCGGCGGCGGGGACATGGAGCAGCGCGGCACCACGACCCCCATGCGCCGCGTCGGTACGCCCGAGGAGATCGCCGGGGTGGTCGCCTTCCTGCTCAGCGCCGACGCGGGCTACGTCACCGGCGAGATCGTCTCCGCGGACGGAGGGGCGTCCGTGGTGAACACCGTCCGGCCGTCCGGGGGCGCCGGCGCCTGGGTCCCGGAGGACGGCGCATGACGAGGACACGGCATGTTCCCCGCGGGGGCCGCGCGCCCACCGCGGGGGGAGAGGAGGCGGGGAACGTGACCGGACAGCGCATCGGGTTCATCGGGCTCGGGAACATGGGGGGCCGCATCACGCGGCGCATCGTCGACGCCGGGCATCCCGTGCTCGGGTTCGACCTGGACGCCTCGCGGGCCGCGGCGGCGGGCGCGGCCGCCGCGGCGAGCGCCGCCGAGGTCGCCGAAGGCAGCGACGTCGTCCTGCTGTCGCTTCCCGACAGCAGGGCCGTCGAAGCGGCCGTCCTCGGCGGCGACGGGATCCTGGCGTCCAGCCGACCGGGCCAGATCGTGGTGGACCTCAGCACCGCCGCCCCGTCCTCGACCGTCAGGCTGCACGCGGCGTTCGCCGAGCGCTCCGTCGAATACCTGGACGCGGGCGTCACCGGCGGCGCCGCGGCCGCGGAGAAGGGCACGCTGACGCTCATGGTCGGCGGCTCGGCGGAGGCCCTGGCGTCGCTCGACCGGCTGTTCCGCCTGTTCGCCGCCAAGGTGTTCCCCATGGGCGGCAGCGGCGCGGGCCACACCGCCAAGCTCCTCAACAACTTCCTCAACGCGGTGGCGCTCTCGGCGACCGCCGAGGTGATGGTCGCCGGCCGCAAGGCGGGACTGGACCTGCGGACGCTGCTGGAGGTGTTCAACGCCGGCAGCGGCGTCAACTTCGCGACGCTCAACCGCTTCCCCCGCATCGTCGAGGGCGACTACCTCGAAGGCGGCCTCACCAGCGCGCTGATGATGAAGGACGTCGTCCTGTACGTCGACCACCTGCGCGAGCTGGGCGTCCCCAGCCTCAACGCCCCCGGGCCGCTGGCGAGCTTCGGCCTGGCCGGCGGCACCGGGTACGCCGACGCGATCAGCAACCGCGTCGTGGACGCGATCGGCGACATCGCCGGCGGGGTCCGGTTGTACGACGCACCGGCCCCGGCCGAGACGGACTGAACGCCGCGCACCCGCGGCACGGCGACGAAAGGGCTCACCATGAAGATCATCCGCGGCCGCGCCCCGGACGGGGTCTCCGGCCCGCGCACGGCCACCTTCACCGGGACCGTCTGGGCGGATCCCGTGCTCCCGGCGACCGACGGCACCACGATCAACAACGTCTTCTTCGCCCCGCGCTCGCGCACGCACTGGCACAGCCACGAGCGCGGCCAGGTCCTGCACGTCACCGCCGGAAGCGGCCTGGTGTGCACCCGCGGCGAGGCGCCGCAGCCGCTGCGCGCCGGCGACACCGTCTGGGTCCCGCCCGGTGAGGTCCACTGGCACGGCGGGAGTCCCGTGAGCTGCCTCCTGCACCTGGCCGTCTCCCTCGGGACGACGAGCTGGCTCGAACCGGTCGGCGACGACGAGTACGGCGCCGCGTCATGACCGGGCGGGTCCGCCGGCGGGCACCGGCCGGGCGGCGAGGGAGTCGGCAGCGAACACCACAGGAGATGGGGACATGGGCATGACGGAGCAGCAGGCCGACGGTCGTTTCGAGCGCGGTCTCCGGACGCGCCGCGAGGTTCTGGGCAGCGAGCACGTCGACCGGTCGATGGCTCAGGTGACCGATTTCGCGCGACCCGTCCAGGAACTGGTCACCGAGTACTGCTGGGGGGAGATCTGGACGCGCGACGGCCTTGACCGCAGGACGCGCAGCCTCCTGAACCTTGCCATGCTCACCGCGCTCGGCCGGATGCACGAGCTCGCCGTCCATGTGCGCGGCGCGGTCGCGAACGGCTGCACGGAAGAGGAGATCCAGGAGGCGCTGCTGCAGACGCTCGTCTACTGCGGCGCTCCCGCCGCCCTGGAGTCCTTCCGCGTCGCCGAGAAGGCGCTGGCGGAGGTCCGCTCGCATGGCTGACGTGCGGATCCTCGCGCCCGGCGCCGCCGTGGGCTTCGTCGGGCTGGGCAACATGGGCTCGCCGATGGCCGGCCGCCTCGCCCGCGCGGGCTACGCCGTGCGCGGGTTCGACGCCGACCCCGCGGCCCGCGCCAGGTTCGCCGAGACCGCCGCGGCGTCCGTCACCGGGACGGCGGCGGAGGCGGCGGACGGCGCGGAAGCCGTGGTGATGATGCTGCCGGACTCGGCGATCGTCCACTCCGTGGCCGTCGGGGACGGCCTGCTCGCCCGCATGGCGGAGGGCGCCGTCCTGATCGACATGGGGTCCTCGGACCCCGTGCGCACGCGGGAGCTGGCCTCGGCGGCCGCAGACCGGGGCGTCCCCCTGGTCGACGCACCGGTCTCCGGCGGAGTGACCGGCGCCCGGCAGGGCACTCTGACGATCATGGCCGGCGGCTCACCGGAAGCGGTGGCGGGCGTCCGGGGCCTGCTGGAGGCCTTCGGCAGGGTGCTGCACGTCGGCCCGGTCGGCGCCGGCCACGCCCTCAAGGCGCTCAACAACCTGCTGTCGGCGACCCATCTCCTGGTCAGCTCCGAGGCGATCCTGGCCGGCCGGGAGTTCGGGCTGGACCCCGAGGTGATGCTCGATGCGATCAACGGTTCGAGCGGTCGCAGCGGTTCCACGGAGACCAAGTGGCCGCGTTTCATCCTCAACGGCGGCTTCGACTCCGGTTTCGCGCTGCGCCTCATGCTCAAGGACATGCGCATCGCCGTCGGTCTCGCGGAGGCGGCCGGGCGGCCGTCGCGTCTCGGGGAGGCGGCCACCGGGCTGTGGGCACGCGCCGCCGAGCTGCTGCCGGAGGACGCCGACCACACCGAGATCGTGCGCTGGCTCGAAGCCCAGCATGATCCGTCCGCCCCGGGATCCTGACATGGCGAGCGGCGAGAACTCGCTGACGGGCGCGCTGAGCGGCATCCGGGTGGGCCGTGTGGCCGCCCCGCTCCGCGAACAGGTCCTGGACGGGCTGCGGGACGCCATCCTCAACTTCGAGCTGAAACCGGGCGAGCGCCTCGTCGAGCGTGAGCTGATCGAGCGGATCGGCGTCTCGCGGACGACCATCCGGGAGGTCCTCCGGGAGCTCACCGCCGAGGGGCTGGTCGTCGTGGTCCCGAAGAAGGGCGCGGTGGTCTACGCCCCTTCCACGGAGGAGGCGAAGGACCTCTACGCGGTCCGGGCGTCCCTTGAGGCGCTGGCCGTCCGGCGCTTCATCGAGCGCGCCCCCGCGGACGCGGTGGAGGCGCTCCGCGAGACCGTCGACGAGATGGAGAAGGTGGTCGCCGAGGGCGGGGACATGCTCGCGCTGCTCCACGCGAAGGACCGCTTCTACAACGTCCTGCTCGCGGGGGCCGCGAGCCCCACCATCCAGGACATCCTCGGCCGCGTGCAGGCCCGGGTGCGGCTCCTGCGCGCCACCTCGCTGTCCCAGCCGGGCCGCCCGCGGCAGGTCGTACAGGAGATCCGAGCCCTCGTCGAGGCCGTGGCGTCCCGTGACGCCGCGAGCGCGACCATGCTCTGCGACGCACATCTGGACAAGGCGGCCGCGACGGGCATCAAGGCTCTGGACGCCGACCCCACCACGTGACCGACCGGGCGCTCTCACTACCGAGGCCGGGTCCAGGCCCGGCGGCAGGAGGCTGCCCGAGTGGTTCGGCGACGACGTCGGGGGGCATGCTTGTCCGAGCCGCGGCGGGCATGTGCGGCGAGGCGGTGTGCGGTGCCGTTCTGGAGGTGTTCAGTGTCAGTGGTCTTCATGGACGGGAGCGCCGCCGCGCCGGCTGATCGCACGGCCCCGCAGGCGTCTCGCCGGCTTCGGGGCTCCTGCCTGCGCCGCCTTCGCTGAACCATGCCGGCCAGACGCCACCACGCGGGCGACGCGGCCGGCGCGGCCGGGATCAGCGCCGATCCGCGGGAGCCGTTGCCGCTGCTCCGGAAGGAACTGGGCACAGGTGAGCGGGGTCTGTCGGGGCGCGAGGCAGCCCGCCGGCTGGCGGTGTACGGGCCCAACCAGGTCCGCAGACGCGAGAAGCGGTCTCTGGTCCGGCTGCTCTCCACCCAGCTCCTGCATCCGTTGGCGCTGCTTCTGTGGGGCGCGGGCGCTCTGGCCTTCGTGGCCGGGATGTCGGTGCTGGGCTGGGCGATCCTGGCCGTGATCCTGGTGAACGCCGTCTTCGCCCTGCTGCAAGAGCATCAGGCGGAGCGGGCGGTCGAGGCGCTTGCGGCATACCTCCCCGAACAGGCTCATGTCGTTCGGGACGGGCGGCGGCAGGCGGTGGATGCGGCCGAACTCGTTCCGGGAGACCTGATCCTCCTGGAAGAGGGCGACAAGGTTCCCGCCGATGCCCGGCTGACCGACGGGGCGCTGGAAGTGGACCTGTCCATGCTGACCGGTGAGTCGGCGCCGGTGGAGCGCATGGCGGCTCCCGCCGAGGAAGGCGTCGGGCTGCTGCGCGAACCGAACCTGGTGTTCTCCGGGACGACGTGCACCGGGGGAGAGGCGCGGGCGATCGTGTTCGCGACCGGCGGGCACACCGAGCTGGGCCGGATCGCCGCGCTCAGCCAGCGCGCCCCTCGCGGCGACAGCCCGCTGGAGACCCAGGTCAAGAAGGTCGCCTGGCTGATCGCCGCGGTCGCCGTCGGGATGGGCGCGGTGTTCCTTCTCATCGGCGCGCTGGTCGGCCTGCCGCTGACCGACGCGCTGATGTTCGCCATCGGGCTGCTGGTCGCCAACGTCCCCGAGGGTCTCCTGCCGACAATCACACTCGCCCTGGCGGCCGGGGTGCGGGTCCTCGCCCGGCAGGGCGCCGTCGTCAAACGGCTCAGCGCGGTCGAGACCCTCGGCTCCACGAACGTCATCTGCACCGACAAGACCGGCACCCTTACGCAGAACCGGATGCGGCTGCAGGCGTATTGGACGCCGCAGCACGGCGTGACGGCGTCCGGGGGCACGCCGCCTCCCGAACTCGTGCGGGCGATGACCGAATGCACCACGGTCTCCTACGACCAGGGCGGCGACCTGCAAGGCGACCCGACCGAGATCGCCCTCGTCCTGGGCAGCGGTCCGGACCTGCCGGCACGCCTCGCGGCTCGCGACCACCGGCGCCGTGCCGTCCTCTCGTTCGATGCGCGCCTGCGGCTGATGTCCGTCATCGCCCAGAGCGGTGATCACCTCGCCGTGTACGTGAAAGGCGCGCCCGAGGCGGTGCTGGCTCGCTGTTCCGGTATCGATCGTCCCGCGGTGATGGCCGTCGTCGGCGAACTCGCGCGGAAAGGGCTCCGGGTTCTCGCGGTCGGGACCCGGGACCTGCCGCCCGATGCCGCGACGCCGAGACGCAGGGAGGACGCGGAGACCGGCCTCCGGCTCGTCGGGCTCGTCGGGCTGTACGACCCGCCTCGTCCGGAAGTCGCCGGCGCCGTGCGCCGCTGCCACGACGCGGGCCTGCGCGTGCACATCGTCACCGGTGACAACGGCGCCACCGCCGCGGCGGTGGCCGGGGAGGTCGGCATCGGCGTCCCGCGCCTGCACGTCGTCCCCGAGTCGGAGAAGGTCCACGACCACGAGCTGGACGGGATGCTGACCGGCGACGCGGAAATCGTGTTCGCCCGATCGTCACCCGAGACCAAGCTCAAGGTCGCCGACGCCCTGCGCGCTCATGGCCAGATCGTGGCCATGACCGGGGACGGCGCCAACGACGCCCCTGCACTGCACCAGGCCCACATCGGCGTCGCGATGGGACGCTCGGGCACCGACGTGGCCCGCGAGGCGTCCACGATGGTGCTGACCGACGACAACTTCGCCACGATCGTCACCGCGGTCGAATCCGGCCGACGCGTCTACGACAACGTCCGCAAGTTCATCCTCTACATCTTCGCCCACACCGTCCCGGAGATCGTCCCGTTCCTCGTGTTCGCGCTCAGCGGCGGCCTGGTACCGCTGCCCCTCACCGTGCTGCAGATCCTCGCGATCGACCTCGGCACCGAGACCCTCCCCGCGCTGGCACTCGGCCGCGAACCCGCGGAACCCGGCATCATGAACCGCCCGCCCCGCCCCTCCTCCCGGGGAGTCATCACCCGCGACATGCTGATTCGCGCCTGGGGTTACCTCGGGCTGGTCTCCGCCGCGCTGGTCATGGGGGTGTTCTTCTACGTGCTGTGGCGAGCGGGCTGGCATCCGGGCGATCCCACCGGTGACGGCGCCGCCCTGCACCACGCCTACCTGACCGCCACCACCGCCACCTTCGCGGGCCTCGTCACCTGCCAGATCGGCACCGCCATGGCCGCCCGCACCGAGCACGCCTCCCTCCGCCAGGTCGGGCTCACCACGAACCCGCTCCTGCTCGCCGGCATCGCCTTCGAAGTGCTCTTCGCCGCCGCCCTGATCTACGTGCCGCCCCTCCAGCGCCTCTTCGGCACCGCCGCCCTGCCCTGGGACGTCCTGGCCGTCATCGCCGCCTTCCCGGTCATCGTCTGGGGCACCGACGAACTCCGCCGCCGGCGCGCTCGCCTTTCCAGGGACGTCACGGGGCCGTGATGATCGGCCGCCGGCGAGGGTTCCGATGGGACGGCTCACCGATCCCGAGGCCGTCAAGGAGCGGTCACGATGTCCCCGAAGCGTTCCGGGTCGGCTTCTCCCGGCGTCAGGTGGCGTTCCGTAGCAGCTCGTGGGGATCCCGGTCGGCGAGAGCGGGGACGCCGGGAAGGCCGTTGGGGACCGGGGTCAGCCGAGTTTCGGGGTTGCTCGGTCGATGATCGGGGCGAGGTCCAGCCCCGGAGGGAGGGTGCCGTAGGCGGTGCCCCAGTCGCCGGCCAGGCGGGTGGTGCAGAAGGCGGCGGCGACCGCCGGGTGGCCGTGCCGGAGCAGGAGGGACGCCTGCAGGGCGAGCGCCATGCGTTCGACGATGCGGCGGGCGCGGAGTTCGATGGTGTCCAGGTCGGCCAGGGAGGTCTTGATCTCCCGGACGGCGGCGTCGAGGCGGGGGTCGGCTCCGGCGGCCCGGCCGACCTCGGCGAAGTACGCCTCGATGGTCTGCGGCTCCTTCGCCATCGCGCGCAGCACGTCGAGCGCCGCGACGTTGCCGGAGCCCTCCCAGATGGAGTTCAGCGGGGACTCGCGGAACAGGCGGGGCATGCCGGACTCTTCGACGTAGCCGTTGCCGCCGAGGCATTCGAGGGACTCGGCGGCGTGCGCGGGCCAGCGCTTGCAGATCCAGTACTTGCTGACCGCGAGGGCGAGGCGCTTGAACGCCGTCTCCGACTCGTCGCCGCGCACCGAGCGGTCGGTGGCGCCGGCCAGGCGGAGCATCGTGATCGTGGCCGCCTCCGACTCGATCGCGAGGTCGGCGAGGACGTTGCGCATCAGCGGCTGGTCGATCAGGTACTTCCCGAACGCCTTGCGGTGGGCGGCGTGGTGCGCGGCGGACGTGACGCCGTGCCGCATCCCGGACGCCGCGCCGATCACGCAGTCGAGCCGGGTCATGTTGACCATTTCGATGATGGTGCGGACCCCGCGGCCCTCGTCCCCGACCCGCCAGGCGACCGCGTTCTCGTACTCCACCTCGGAGGACGCGTTCGACTTGTTGCCGAGCTTGTCCTTCAGGCGCATCAGGCGGACCGGGTTGAGGGTGCCGTCGGGCAGGACGCGGGGGACGAGGAAGCAGGTCAGGCCGCCGGGGGCCTGGGCGAGGGTGAGGAACACGTCGCACATCGGGGCGCTGGTGAACCACTTGTGGCCGACGAGCCGGTACGTCCCGTCGGGCTGCGCCGCGGCCTGGGTGGTGTTGGCGCGGACGTCCGAGCCGCCCTGCTTCTCCGTCATCGACATGCCCGCGAGCAGCGCGTTCTTGGTGAGCGGGGCGCGCAGGCCGAAGTCGTACTCGGGCTTGGTGAGGAGCGGCTCGTACTGGGCGGCGAGCCCGGGGGACTGGCGCAGCGCGGGGACGGCCGCGTACGTCATGGAGATGGGGCAGCCGTGGCCCGCGTCGACGCGCCAGGCGTAGAACTTCGCGGCGCGTGCGACGTGGGCGCCCTCGCGGGAGTCGGCCCACGGCGAGGCGTGCAGGCCGTGCGTCACCGCGACCGTCATCAGCTCGTGCCAGGCGGGATGGAACTCGACCTCGTCGATGCGGTGCCCGTAGCGGTCGTGGGTGCGCAGGACGGGCGGGTTCTCGTTGGCGAGGCGGCCCCACTCCTGGGCCTCCTCGGTGCCCGCCAGGCGGCCCAGCTCGCGCACCTCGGCCTCGGCCCAGCCGGCGCCCTCGCGCGCCAGCCCGTCCAGCAGGACGGCCTCGTCCGCCACGTCGTGCCCGGTGAGCGGGGGAACCTGATTGACCACCTCGTGCGTCACGGCGCCGCCCTCCACGTTCGCTCCCGATGTCCGCGCCCTCGCGGTGAAGGATACAGAACCTCGTTCGGGCAACGGACGATCTTGCCCGGACCGGGGCGGGACGTCCATCCTCCTGAAGTGGTGGGACGATCTCGTCCCCCCGGCGGATTGTCGTGCAGCGGCGGGGGCATACCTTCGGAATATGAGTCAGTCCAGTCCGCAGCCCGAGCGGTCCCGCCCCGGCCGCCCGGCGGCGCGGCGGCAGGACGCCCAGCCCGCCCGGCCGGTGCCCGAACCCCTCGACGTCACGAGCGCGCCTGACACGGTCCGCGCGTCGGACGCCGAGCGGGAGGCCGTCGTGGAGCGGCTGCGGATCGCCTCCGTCGAGGGACGGCTCACCTTCGAGGAGCTGACCGAGCGCACGGAGGCCGCCTACGCGGCCGTGAGCCGCGGCGACCTCGAGCACATCACCGCCGACCTGCCCGGGATGGGCGCCCCCGGCGCCTGCCCCGCGCCCATCCAGGTGAAGCGCCGGTTCAGCGCGGTCATGGGCGACTGCAAGGAGCGCATCGCCGGGCGCATCGACGGGCCGCTGGAGGCCGTGTCGGTGATGGGCGACGTCGAGCTCGACCTGCGCGGCGCGCAGGTGACCACCGGCGAGGTGCTCATCACCGCGACCGCCGTGATGGGCGACGTCAAGATCATCGTCCCGGACGGGGTGAGCGTCGAGCTGTCCGGCCACAACTTCCTCGGCGACCGGAAGGTCAACGTCCGGGACCCGCTCCCCGGCGCCCGCGTCCCCGTCGTCCGGGTCAACGCGACCGCCGTGATGGGCGACATCAAGATCGTCGACGATGAGCACCACGCGCCCGTCCGCCGCGCCATCGCCGAATGGTGGAAGGGCCGCGACGGCCGGCGCTGAGCGCCGCGTCAGCGGGAGTCGTCGCCCCGCTCCGCCTCCTCGACGCCCGCCTCGTCGGGCGGCAGCGCGTCGGGATGCCCGGACCGCACGCCGGGCGTCCCCGTCCCGCCGGTCCCCGTGCCGCCGGGGCCGCGCGTGCGGCCCCGGGCGTCGGAGCCCTCGTTCACCGGGGCGAACTGGCGGTCGTGCGTCTCTTCGGGCTCGTGCCCGGGATCGTCGCGTTCCATGGCGGTCCGCATACCCGCGGACGCCCCGGCTAGACCGCTCTGGCCGTGCGGGGCGCCTCCAGGGCCTCCTCGTAGCGCTGGACGATCAGGTCGGCCAGCTCCGGGGCGGCGCCGAGGGCGGGGGAGACGGCGGATGCCCCGGCGGCCAGGGCCTCGCCGCGGACCTTGTCGGCGAAGTATCCGGGCGCCAGGAAGTAGGACGCCACCGCGACGCGCGGCGCGCCCGACTCCAGCAGCGCCGCCACCGCCTCGCCCGGCTTCGGGCCGGCGGCCGACGCGTACGCCGGGACGGCGTCCCGCCAGCCGCGGGCGCGCCACTCGCCGGCGAGCCGCGCGATCACGGCGTTGGCGGACGCGTCGCTGGACCCCGCCGAGACCAGCACGACCGCCGTGCCCGGGTCGCCGGGCTCGACGCCCGCGTCCGACAGCCGGCGCTCCAGCGCGGCCATGAGGAGCGGGTGCGGGCCCAGCGTGTCCGCCGTGCGGAGGCGCAGCCGAGGATGCCGGGCGCGCACCCGGTTCAGGACGCCCGGGACGTCGGTCTTGCTGTGGTACGCCGCGGTGAGCAGCAGCGGCAGCACGACCGCCTCGTCCGCGCCGTCCCGCGCCAGGCCGTCCAGCACCCGGTCGGGCGCCGGCGGCGCGTGGTCGAGGAACGCGGCGTGCACGGGCACGTCCGGGCGGCGCGCCCGGACGGCGCCGAGCAGCCCGGCGACGGTCGCGGCGGCGCGCGGGTCCCGGCTCCCGTGCGCCACGGCCACGGCGGGGGGAGCGCTCACAGGTGGATGCCGCACTCGGTCTTGCCCATCCCGGCCCACCGGCCGCTGCGGGGGTCCTCGCCGGGCGCGACCGGGCGGGTGCACGGCGCGCAGCCGATCGAGGGGTATCCGTCGTAGTGCAGCGGGTTGACCAGCACCCCGTTGTCCTCGATGTAGTTGTCCATGTCCTCCTGGGACCAGTCCAGGATCGGGTTGACCTTGACCATGCCGCGCTTGCGGTCCCACTCGACGACCTTCCGGTCGCGGCGGCTGGCGGTCTCGTCCCGGCGGATGCCGCTGAACCAGGCCATGTAGCCCTCTAGGGCGCGGCCGAGCGGCTCCACCTTGCGCAGGTGGCAGCACAGGTCGGGGTTGCGGCCGAACAGCCGGGGGCCGAGCGCGGCCTCCTGCTCCTCGACCGTCCGGGACGGGGTGACGTTGATGACGTTCACCGGGTAGACGGCCTCGACGGCGTCCCGGGTGCCGATCGTCTCGGCGAAGTGGTAGCCGGTGTCGACGAACAGGACGTCGATGCCGGGCTTCACCTTCGACACCAGGTGGATGAGCGCCGCGTCCGACATGGACGAGGTGAGGCAGATGCGGTCGCCGAACGTGGCCACGGCCCACCGGATGATCTCCAGCGTGGGCGCGCCCTCCAGCGCGGCGGCGGCCGACTCGACGACGTCTTCGAGATCGAGGGCAGGTCTGTCGGTCTCCAGCAGGGTCACCGAGGGATCTCCTTGCTCGCGGTGCGGGGAGCTCCGACACCGAGGAACTTCAACGTGAAGGAACGAAGGCAGTCGGGGCAGAACCAGGAGCCGTGCTCCTCGCGGGGCTCCAGGTTCTCCTCGCCGCAGTACGGGCAGTAGAACGGCGCCATGCGCTCGCTCATGAGCGGCCGCCCCCGCTACTTGAGGTCGGCGTCGTCGGCGCGCTGCACCCAGTCGGCGAAGGTCTCGCCCTCGGCGCGCTGCTCGTCGAACCTGCGGACGACCCGTTCGATGTAGTCGGTCAGCCCGGCCGACGTCGTCTTCAGCCCGCGGACCTTCTTGCCGAACGACTGGCCGAGCCGCCCGCCGAGGTGGACCTGGAAGCCCTCCACCTGGTCGCCGTTCTCGTCCACGACCAGCTGGCCCTTGAGGCCGATGTCGGCGACCTGGACGCGGGCGCAGGAGTTCGGGCAGCCGTTGACGTTGACGGTGAGCGGCTGGTCGAAGTCCGGGAGGCGCTTCTCCAGCTCGTCCATCAGGTCCATCGCGCGCTGCTTGGTGTCGACGATCGCGAGCTTGCAGTACTCGATGCCGGTGCAGGCCATCATGTGCCGCCGGAACGTGGACGGCCGGGCGTGCAGGTCGTGCTCGGCGAGCGCCTCGACGAGCGCCTCGGTGTTCTCCTCCGGCACGTCCAGGATGATCATCTTCTGTTCGAGCGTCGTGCGGACCCGGCCCGAGCCGTAGCGGTCGGCCAGCTCGCCGATGACGCCGAGCAGCTCCCCGTTCAGCCGGCCCACGCGGGGCGCGAACCCCACGTAGAAGCCGCCGCCCTTCTGCGGGTGGACGCCCAGGTGGTCGCGGTGGACGTCCGGGGCGGCCGGCTCCGGGCCGTCGGGCAGCGCGTACCCGAGGTACTCCTTCTCCAGCACCTCGCGGAACTTCTCCGCGCCCCAGTCCTTCATCAGGAACTTCAGCCGGGCGCGGCTGCGCAGCCGCCGGTACCCGTAGTCGCGGAAGATCGAGGTGACGCCGTGCCACACCTCGTGGGCCTGCTCGGGCTTCACGAACACGCCGAGGCTCCGCGAGAACATCGGGTTGGTGGACAGCCCGCCGCCGACGAACAGCTGGTAGCCGGTCTCGCCCTGCTCGTTCACCACGCCGACGAACGCGATGTCGTTGATCTCGTGGACGGTGCAGTGCGAGGCGCACCCCGACAGCGCGGTCTTGTACTTGCGCGGCAGGTTGGAGAACTCGGGGGAGCCGATGTAGCGGTCGTGGATCTCGCGCAGCTGCGGCGTCGCGTCGATCACCTCGTCGGCGGCGATCCCGGCCAGCGGACACCCGATGATCGTGCGGGGCACGTCGCCGCACGCCTCGGTGGTGTGCAGCCCGACGGCGGCGAGCGCGTCCCAGATCGCGGGGACGTCCTCGATGCCGACCCAGTGCAGCTGGATGTTGTGCCGGTTGGTGATGTCGGCGGTGCCGCGCGCGTAGTTGCGGGAGATGTCGGCGATGGTCCGCAGCTGCGGGCCGCTGAGCTGCCCGCCGTCGATGCGGATCCGCATCATGAAGTAGCGGTCCTCGATCTCCTCGTCCTCCAGCGCGCCGGTCCTGCCGCCGTCGATGCCGGGCCGCCGCTGGGTGTACAGGCCCATCCAGCGGAACCTGCCGCGCAGGTCGGACGGGTCGATCGAGTCGAACCCGCGCTTGGAGTAGATGTCGATGATGCGGCGGCGGACGTTCAGCCCGTCGTCGTTCTTCTTGTTCTCCTCGGTGGCGTTCAGGGGTTCCCGGTAGCCGAGGGCCCACTGGCCCTCGCCCTTCTTGCGCTTGATCGCGGGTGGCACGGCGCGCGTCCTCATCTGTTGGTCGTGAGGGACGCGTAGCGCACCGGCAGTCGAAGACGGCCGGCTCAACGCTGAGCAGGTTCAAATCAAAGGCGACACCGATGCACCACGCGCCCGCTGAGCAGGGGGCGTGGTCGGGGCGTCACCGACAGATCGCGCTGCGGACGCGCAGAAAGTCCACGTGGCGGCGCTTGGCCAGCAACGGGTCCGCAGCAGTCATGATTGAACTGTTACATGACGCCTCGGGGGCTGTCCAGTCACGTCCGGCATGCGGACGCGTGAGATGCGTCATCCCTGCCGCCTCCAGTTCACCCCGGGCTCGGCGTTCTCGCCGGCCGCCGGCCCGGCCCCCGGCTCGGACGGGCGCCCGGAACGGCGCCGCCCCTCCGGCGTGGCGGGCGGCGGGAGGTGCTGGCAGTCGCACCAGGAGCCGCCGCGGCACTCCTCGTGGCGGCGCTCTCGGCACGACGGGCAGATCATGCCTCCATTGTCGCCCATGGAGGCAAACGCAACTGATGATCATGGTCCGGGCGACGTTCCGGCCCGTCCAACCGGGTATGGGCAAGGAGATGGACGGGGATGCGGGCCGGTGGGGAGACGATCGAACGGGGGAGGCGATCGCCACGCGACGCGCGGAGTGGACCACTGAAATGGGCGATGCGGCATGTTCCGGGCGCGTAACGCTCTACGGTGGGGCGGTGTGACGACCGTCTCCGACGCCGAGGGCGTCCCCTCGGCCGGGGACTCCGACTCCGAGCGGGACCCGCGGGGCCCCCGCCCGACCCTGCGCCGCCGGGTGCTCGCGCGGGGCGGGGCGGCGGCGCGCACCGGCGGCCGCGTCTGCTGGCTGCTGACCAAGGGCACCGCGGTCGGCGCGTTCCGCTACCGGGTCACCGGCCTGGCTGCCGAGGCCGCGTTCTTCGCGCTGCTGTCGCTGCCGCCCCTCGTCATCGGGCTCATCGGCACGATGGGCCACCTGCGCGGCCTGTTCGGCGCGGACACCGTCGGCGAGATCCGCTCCTGGGTGATCGAGCAGGCGCGGACGGTGCTGACCGGCCCGGCGGTCGACTCGGTCGTCGTCCCGCTGATCGACGACGTGATCCGCGGCGGCAGCCCCGACATCGTGTCCGTCAGCTACCTGATCTCGCTGTGGGCGGGCTCCCGGGCGACGAACGTCTACGTCGACACGATCACCATCTCCTACGGGCTGTCCGGCGTCCGCGGGGTGATCCGCACCCGGACGCGCGCCTTCGTGCTCTACCTCATCGGCCTGCTGGTCATGATCGTCGTCATCCCGATGCTGGTGGCCGGGCCCGCGCTGGTGCGGCAGGCGCTGCCGGAGAGCGCCGAGGCCGTCCAGCTGCTGTACTGGCCGGTGGTGGTGACCCTGTCGATCGTCTTCCTGGCGCTGCTGTACCACGTGAGCGTCCCGGTGCGGACGTCCTGGTGGCGCGAGGTGCCCGGCGCCGTGCTGGCGCTGCTGATCTGGATCGGCGGCAGCGCCGGCCTGCGGTTCTACCTGGCCGGGTCGCTGAGCGGCGTGTCGGTGTACGGGTCGCTCTCCGCCTCGATCGCGGTGCTCGCCTGGCTGTACGTGGCGGCGCTCGCGGTGCTGATCGGGGCCGCGCTGAACGCCGAGATCGACCGGCTGTGGCCGAGCGGCGACACCGCCCGTGCGCGCGCCGTGCGGGAGAAGCAGGGCGAGCAGGTGCCGCGCGACCTCGGGGCCACGGGTAAAAACAAACCCGAATCCGGCTCTGAATAGGTCAAACATGTCGTAACCTCGCGTGGCATGACCCCCAGTGAGGAGCCGCGCAGGCTGCGCACCGTCACCGGCACGATCGCGACGTCGGACGTCACCGGGCCCGTGCTCTCCCACGAGCACCTGCAGATGGACCTCCGCTGGCCCGCGCGCCCGCGGCTGGTCGACTCCGACCCGGGCCGCTGGCTGGACGAGGAGAAGCCCGTCCAGCGCGAGCTGTCCGCGCTGCGCAAGGAGCACGGCCTCGGCCTGGTCGTCGACCTGACGTGCTCGGGCATGGGCCGCAACGCCGCCGCGCTCGCCCGGATCAGCGCCGGCTCCCGGGTGGCCGTGGTCGCCGGGACGGGCGTGTTCACCGAGCCGTTCCACCCGGCGTTCGTCCGCGAGACCCTCGCCGCCGGGGCCGGCCCGGACGGGCCGTCGGGCGTCGAGCGGCTCGCGGAGCGGCTGCTCGCCGAGGTCGGCTTCGGCATGGACGGCACCAACTGCCTCCCCGGCGTCATCGGCGAGATCGGCACCTGGGGCGAGGCGCCGACGGAGACCGAGGAGCTGTGCCTGCGCGCCGCCGCGCGGGCGGCCCGCTACTCGGGGCTGTCGGTGGCGACGTACGGCCGGGCGGGGCTCGCCCAGCTGGAGATCCTCACCGCCGCGGGGCTGCCCCCGGAGCGGGTCGCGGTCGGCCAGCAGGACCGGGTGGACGACCCCGGCCAGCACCGCAAGATCGCCGAGACGGGCGGCTACGTGTCGTTCGGCACCCTCGGCCGCGCCGGCGAGGACCACGCCGCCATCGGGCGCCGCGTCCGCTGCGTGCTGGACCTGCTGGAGGCCGGGCACGCCGACCGGGTGCTGCTGAGCACCGGCGTCTCCCGGATGGCGCAGCTCGGCCGGTACGGCGGCGCCGGCTTCGGCTACCTCTTCGAGACGTTCCTGCCCGCGCTGCGCGCCGCCGGGGCCGACGACGCGACCCTGGACGCGATCCTGCGCGACAACCCGCTGAGGTGGCTCGCCGGGGCGTGATTGGGTAGGGGAGACCCCGGAAGGGGGTGCTCCCCATGTCCCGGAACAGATCCGCGCCGGAGGACTTCCAGCGGGCGGAGACCGTCCGGCTTCCCTACACCGACCGCAGCGAGGCGGGCCGCGTGCTCGCCGAGCGCCTCGTCCCCCTGGGGCTGGAGGGCGCGGTGGTCCTCGCGCTGCCGCGCGGCGGCGTCCCCGTCGGCTACGAGATCGCGCGGCGGCTCGGCTCGGTGCTCGACGTCCTGGTGACCCGCAAGATCGGGTATCCGCCGCAGCCCGAGCTCGGCGTCGGGGCCATCGCCGAGGGCGGCTCGCCGGTGTTCGACGAGGAGCTGCTGCTCCGGCTCGGCCTGCGCGAGGAGGACCTGGCCGCCACGGTGCGGGCCGAGCGCGCCGAGCTGGACCGGCGCGTGGCGGTGTACCGGCGCGGCCGCCCGCTGCCGGAGGTCGCGGGGCGCCGGGTGGTCGTGGTGGACGACGGGCTGGCGACCGGCGGCACCGCCCGCGCGGCGGTGCGGGCGGTGCGCGAGCGCGGCCCGGCCCGGCTGGTGCTCGCGGTGCCGGTGGGCGCCGCGGAGACCGTCCGCGCGCTGGAACCGGAGGTGGACGTCCTGGTCGTCCCGGCGGCGCCGTGGGAGTTCCGCGCGGTGGGCCAGTGGTACCGCGACTTCGACCAGCTCACCGACGAGGACGTGACGGCCTGGCTGGACCGCGCCCGGCGCGCCGGCGCCGGCGGCGGACCGGGCGCCGGGGGCCGGCCCGGCGGCCCGCTGTGAAGCGGCCCACATGAAAATGGCGGGAGCGAATTTCGGTGAATGGGGTACATCGCCGAGTCGTTTGCGCTAAAGAGCGTGCCCGGCGGAATGTCGTGGTGCGATGTAACCCGTCCGCGGCGCCGATGTGACTCCGCGCCCTGACCCGGCCGTGATGCGGCGGCCCCGGGCACGCAAACGGCCCCGCGGGGCGGGGCCGTGTCGTTTTTCAGGGTGGCGTGCCGGGGATCGCGATGGGAGCGTTTCGGCGCCTCCGTGCTCGCCTAGGCGGCGTTGGCGCGGCGCATCCGGCGACGGCGCTCGGAAGCGCGCTCGTCCTCGTTGAGGCCGCCCCACGTGCCGTACTTCTCGGGCCGGGACACCGCGTAGTCCAGGCACTCCGTGCGGACCGGGCAGCCCATGCAGATCTGCTTGGCCTTGCGCTCGCGGATCTCGCGCTCGGGCTGGCGCTCGCCGTCGGGACCGAAGAAGAGGACGAGGTCTTCCCCCCGGCACGCCGCGGCGTCCTGCCAGCCCCAGCTGGGACGAGGGAGGTTTGCCTGCCGACGTACCTGAGCCATGGAACACCCACCTTGATTGGTTTCGAACAAAAATCGGGACATGGACGCTCGACGTACTTCGGGTGACATGAGTCAGAAGCGCCGAATGTTCCAACGTCTGGAGTTGCCGCTCTGTTCCCCGCCCGGTTACTCCGGAAACCTGGGGACGTGCGACAGGGAGACCCTCGAATGGGGCCTCAGAGAGATTACACGAGGGCCGCCTCGTTGAGAAGGGTGAGTTCCCTAACAACATGGGTTCGCAGGTTCTCCCCGCAGTCCGGGCCGCAGGGATCCGACTGCTGGACGGTCTCGAAGGTGACCCGGTAACGGCTCTGCCGCGCGACAACGACTGCTTCGTACCGAGATGTCCCGGTGATCGATTCCACCGTCACCTCGTCCACTCCGAGGGCGCCGGTGTGCGCCCGGACGAAGTGCTCGGCGGCCTGCGCCGGCTCGGGCGTCCCGGCCCGCCCGCGGAACCGGTCGAGGGCCACCTCGCCGCGCAGGTAGGCGTCCGCGGCCCGCACGGCCTCGGTCTCGCCGAGGTCGCCGTAGTAGAGCCCGTGGGGAAGACACACCAAATTCGCCGCAAATCGGTCACCGCCGACATGGGTGGTTTCCCATACGAGGCGGTCGAAACGCCCGGCGAGGGCGCGGGCCAGCGGCGCTCCGGTGCGCGCGCAGCAGGCGTTGTGCCGCCCGTGCGTGCAGGCCAGCAGCAGCGGCCCGGCCACCCGGTCGCCGAGGCCCGGCGACCGGCCCGCGGCCAGCGCGGCGAGGTCGAGCGAGGCCAGCTCCGCCGGGTCGGCCAGCTCGCGCCCCTCCGCCCAGACCTCGGCGCCCCGCGAGAACGCCGCGTAGACCTGGATCGGCGGGGTGCCGCGGCGGCGCCCCGGCCGCCGGATCAGCTGCGGCCGGACGCCGGCCTTCTTCGCGGCGCGCACCGCGCCGCCCACCGCGTCCGCGGCGGGCAGGTCGGTGACGTTCTCCGGCCAGGGGCCGGGGTGCTCGACGAGCAGCCAGGCGCGCGCCTTCGCCGTCGCGCTCGCCAGGCACGGCCGCTCGCCCGTGTGGCTGCCCGGGCAGTGCCCGCAGCCCTTGCCGCGCGTCAAATGGTCCCCCCGGTCGATCTTCAATCGATTAGGTAAGGGTAACCTAACGGTTCGCGATCAAACCAGAAGGGGCGATGCGGAAGGGGTGACGGAGGTCTCAGTTGCCCCGGGTCTCAGTGCAGGGCCGCGCGGGGCAGCAGGGCCTCCGCGGCCGGCAGCGCGGCCTCCCGGTCGGCGGCCACCAGCCCGATCCGGGTGCGGCGGTCCAGCAGGTCGCCCGCGTCGAGGGCGCCCTCGTGCCGCACGGCCCAGGCCAGCTCCGCCCCCGTCACCGGCAGGCCCGGGACGACCCGCTCCAGCAGGGCCGGGTCCTCCCTGCCCAGCGCGGTCAGCAGCGGCGCCTCGGTGCCGTACCGGTGGACGAGGCGGGACGGCGCGTCCAGCGCGTCCAGCCGGGCCCGCGGCGCCGCCCCCACCAGCGGGAGCCGGGCGGTGCGGCTCGGCCCGGCGGCGAGGCCGCGGGCGCGCACGGCCGCGTCGACGGCGTCCTGCGCCATCCGCCGGTAGGTGGTGAGCTTGCCGCCGACGACCGTGACGACGCCGTCCGGCGAGGTGAGCACCGCGTGGCGGCGGGAGATGTCGGCCGTCTCGCGGCCGCGGCCCCGGTCGAGCAGGGGGCGCAGCCCGGCGTACGCGCCGATCACGTCCGCGCGGCGCACCGGCGTGTCCAGCGCCGAGCCGAGCACGTCGAGCAGGAACCCGATCTCGCCCTCCGTCGGCTCCGGCACGTCCGGGATCGGGCCGTCCGCCGGCTCGTCGGTGAGCCCGACGTAGACGCGGCCGTCGCCCTGCGGGAGCACCAGCATGAACCGGGCGCCGCCGCCCGGGATCGGCACGTGCAGCCCGGCCTGCAGCCCGCGCAGCGTCTCGGCCCGCAGCACCAGGTGGGTGCCGCGCGACGGGCGCAGCCGCACGCCGTCCACGAGCCCGCCCGCCCAGACGCCGGCCGCGTTCAGCACCGCCCGCGCCCGGACGGTGATCTCCCGTCCGGTCAGCTCGTCCCGGACGAGGGCGCCGTCGCCGGCCAGCTCGACGGCGCGGCACCGGGTGAGGATGCGGGCGCCGTGCCCGGCGGCGGTCCGGGCGATCGCGGTGACCAGGCGCGCGTCGTCGCACAGCTGCCCGTCCCAGGACAGCAGCCCGCCGCGCAGGCCGTGCGGGCGCAGCGCGGGCGCGAGCCGCAGCGTCTCGACCGCGGACAGCCGGCGCGGGCCGGGCAGCACCGAGCGCGGGGTGCGCGCGGCGAGCCGCAGCAGGTCCCCGGCGCGCATCCCGCCGCGCGAGGCGAACTCCTGCGCGCGCGGCACCAGCGGGGTCAGCGGCAGTACGAACGGTAGCGCCCGCACCAGGTGCGGCGCGGTCCGGCGCATCAGCACGCCGCGCTCCACGGCGCTCTCGTGCGCCACGTCCACCTGCCCGGACGCGAGGTAGCGCAGCCCGCCGTGGATCAGCTTGGAGCTCCACCGGGACGTGCCGAACGCCAGGTCGTGCGCGTCGATCGCGGCGACCGACAGCCCGCGCGAGGCGGCCTCCAGCGCGGCGCCCGCGCCGGTCGCGCCGAGGCCGACGACCAGCACGTCCACCACCTCGTCCGGCAGGGCGGCGAGCTCGCGCTCGCGGCGCGCCGCGTTGAGCGACGTCCGCGGTTCCGGTCCGGTCATGAGAGTTCCTCCGTAGGCGCGCCCCCGTCGTCCGGCGAAGGCGGTGGCGGGGCGGTCAGGGCGCGAGCATCCGGTCCAGGACGTGCCGGAGCTCGGCGTCGAAGGCGTCGGAGCCGAGGTCGGGGTCGGCCTCGTCGAGCATCGTCGGCGCGGACAGGGCGTAGGACTGGACGACCAGCAGCAGCGCCCGCGCCTGCCGCGGCGGGTGGCCGGCGCGGACCGTGCCGTCCCGCTGCCCGGCCCTGATCGCCTCCTCGAACCACGCCAGGAACGCCCGCTGGCTGGCGCCGCAGCGGTCCAGGACGTAGGGCAGCAGCAGCTCCGGGTCCACCTCGATGATCTTGCGGAGCAGCGGGTGCTCGCGGAACGTGCGGACGCCGGTGACCAGGCCGTCCACCATCCGGGGCCGGACGGGGCGGCCGTCGTCCGGGGGCTGCAGCGCCTCGCCGATGTCCGTCCATTCGCGGGTCATCAGGTCGGCCACGATCGTGCGGACGTCCGGCCAGCGGCGGTAGAGCGTCATCCGGGAGACGCCCGCGCGGCGGGCGATGTCGGTCAGCGTCGTCCGGCGCACCCCGACGGCCAGCACGCAGTCGCGCGCGGCGTCCAGCACGGTGTCGTCGGCGGTCCGCGCCGCCGCCCTGTTGTGACGATTCGACGTCATGTGTCACAGTGTAAGCCCAAGCGACGGGACCGGGGCGGAGAGGGAGGCCGGCGTGGAGACGCGGGACATGCTGTGGAGCGGCTGGGGGGATCCGGCCGAGGCCGCGCCGCTGCCCGAGCCGACGGTCGCGCTGCTGCGCGACATGCTCGGCGTGCGGCCGGCCGCGGCGCCGCCGGTCGCGCTGGCGGCGATGAAGGTCGCCGAGCCCCGGCTGCCCGGGGAGGACCTGACCGCGCTCGCCGGGGTCGTCGGGGACGGGAACGTCCGCGCCGACGCCGAGTCGCGGATCCGGCACACGCGCGGCAAGTCGACGCCCGACCTGCTGCGCATCCGCGCCGGCGAGACCTCCGACGCCCCCGACGCGGTCGTCCTGCCCGGCTCGCACGACGAGGTCCTCGCGGTGCTGCGGATCTGCGCGGCGCGGCGGATCGCGGTGGTGCCGTTCGGCGGCGGCACGTCGGTCGTCGGCGGGCTGGCGCCGCGGGGCGCGGACGTGTTCGTCGCCCTCGACCTGCGGCGCATGGACCGCCTCGTCGCGGTCGACGAGGTCTCCCGCACCGCCGTCCTGGAGCCGGGCCTGCGCGCCCCGGCCGCCGAGGCGCTGCTCGCCGAGCGCGGCTTCACGCTCGGGCACTTCCCGCAGTCGTTCGAGTGGGCGACGATCGGCGGGTTCGCGGCGGCGCGGTCCAGCGGCCAGGCGTCCGCCGGGTACGGCCGGTTCGACGACATGGTGGTCGGGCTGACCGCGGCGACCCCCGAGGGCGCGCTCGACCTCGGCCGCGCGCCGAAGTCGGCGGCCGGCCCCGACCTGCGGCAGCTCGTCCTCGGCTCGGAGGGCGCGTTCGGCGTGATCACGTCGGTGACCGTGCGGATCCGGCCCGTCCCGGAGGCGCGGGAGTACGAGGGCTGGCGGTTCGCCTCGTTCGGCGAGGGCGCCGCCGCGCTCCGCCGGCTCGCGCAGGACGGCCCGCTGCCCACCGTGCTCCGGCTGTCGGACGAGGCCGAGACCATGGTCGGCCTGGCCGACCCGTCGGCCGTCGGGGCGTCGGGCTCCTCCGCGGGGTGCCTCGCCGTGGCCGGCTTCGAGGGCGCGCCGGACGACGTGGCCGCACGGCGCGCGAAGGCGGCGGAGGCGCTGTCCGCGGCCGGCGGCGAGCCGCTCGGCGCCGCGCCGGGCGAGAAATGGGAGCGCGGCCGCTTCAGCGCGCCCTACCTGCGCGACTCCCTGCTGGACGTGGGCGCGTTCGCCGAGACGCTGGAGACCGCGACGTTCTGGTCCAACGTCCCGCGGCTCTACGAGGCCGTGCGGCTCGCGCTGATCGGGGCGCTCTCCGGTGCGGGGACGCCGCCGCTGGTCATGTGCCACATCTCGCACGTCTACCCGTCCGGCGCGTCCCTGTACTTCACGGTGGTGTCCGCGCAGGGCGAGGACCCGGTCGGGCACTGGGCGAAGGCGAAGCGCGCGGCCTGCGACGCGATCGTCGAGGCGGGCGGGACGATCAGCCACCACCACGGGGTGGGCACCGACCACCGCGACTGGTACGCCGCGGAGATCGGGCCGCTGGGCGCCGCCGTGCTGCGCGCCGTGAAGGACCGGGTCGATCCCGCGGGGATCCTCAACCCGGGCGTCCTCGTCCCGCCGGCCCCGGAGGAGTAGCCGCCATGAGCACCCCGCGCGCGTTCACCGCGATCGTCAACCCGGCGGCGGGCGGCCCGGCGCCGGCGTCCTGCCTGATGCCGCTCGGCCGGCTGCTGCGCGAGGCGGGCGCCGAGCTCGACGTCGAGTACAGCCGGAGCATGGAGCACGCCGCCGGCGTGGCCCGCGACGCGGCCCGGGCCGGGCGGGTCGTGCTCGGCGTCGGCGGCGACGGCCTGGTCGGCTGCGTGGGCGGCGCGCTGGCGGGCACCGGCGCGCTCTTCGGCATCGTCCCGGCCGGGCGCGGCAACGACTTCGCCCGGCAGCTCGGCGTCCCGTCCGGCGCGGCGGAGCTCGCCCCGCTGCTGCTGGAGGGGGAGCCCCGCGCGGTGGACGCCGTCGAGGCCAACGGGACGGCCGTCCTCGGCAGCGTCTACGCGGGCATCGACGCGATCGCCAACGCCAACGCCAACAGGACGCGGCTGCTGCGCGGCTCGGCCGCCTACTACGTCGGCGCGCTGCGGGCGGTCGTCTCGTGGCGGCACGCCGACTACCGGATCACCGTGGACGGAGAGGAGCACCGGCGGGAGGGCTACACGGTCGTCGCGGCGAACTCCGGCTACTACGGGTTCGGCAAGCACATCGCCCCGGACGCGCGCGTGGACGACGGCCTGCTCGACGTCGTCGTCATCCGCAGGGCGCCGCGGACGCTGTTCTTCGCCGTGATGCGCGAGCTGGCGGACGGGACGCACGTCCGGCGCCCGGAGGTGGAGGTCATGCGCGGCCGGGAGGTGCGGATCGAGCTGGCCGGGCCGCCCGGCCGGACGCTGCCGTACGGGGCGGACGGCGAGCTGCCCGGGGTGCTTCCGGTCACCGCGCGGATCCTGCCGGGCGCCCTGCGGGTCCTGGCCCCCTGAGGTTTTGGCCCCTCGTTTGGGCCGATTTACGCGAGCATTACGGCCCTCCGTATAGCGTCGGTTACGTCCCGCTTTCGGGACCTTGGGGCCGTCCAAGGAGGCATCATGAGAGGCGACTGCACGCTCGCCGTTCTGGGGGGACTCATGATGACCGCGGCGGCCCCCGACGTGGTGGCGCCGGCGTCCTTGGGGGTGGCGCCGGCGTCCACCACGCGCACGCGCGCATCCGCCTGACGGCGGGGCCGCGCCGCATCCCGCGCCGCACCCGATGCCGCGCTTGACGCCGGGATCGCCTCCGGACAGTCTGTGAGGATTCCCTCACCGCTGCCGGAGGCGTTCTGTGTCCGAGGTTTCCCCCGCACCCGACAACTCACGCACCTCGGAGGAGGGCGCGGGGTGGGTGTGCGGAAGACCCGGCACGTTCAACGACCTGCTCCCGGCCCGCGTCCCCGACTTCTCCTGGCGCCGCCCGGCGGTGCTGTGGCGGTCCCGCAACGACGTGATCGCGCGGCTGTTCGGCGACCCGACCGACGCGATCCGCCGGCGCTGCGTCGCCGCGCTGCGCGAGCGCGGCACCCCGGCCGCGTTCACCGTGCACCGCTCGTCCCCGGAGTTCTCGTTCGCGCTGCTCGGCGACACCGGGGAGGGCGACCGGTCGCAGTACGCGGTGGTGCCGCCGCTGCTGCACGCCGCCGCGGACACCGACTTCATGATCATCGCCAGCGACGTGATCTACCCGACGGGGGACGGGAGCCAGTACCCGGAGAAGTTCTTCCGCCCCTACAAGGACTATCCGGCGCCCATCTACGCGGTCCCCGGCAACCACGACTGGTACGACGGGCTGCGCGGCTTCCTGCGCGTCTTCTGCGACCTCGACGCGGACTGCTCGCCGCCGCCGTGGCGCGGCCCGCTCGCGTTCATCCCCAGGCTGCTGTGGCGGCGCCCCGGCACGATCGACCCGGAGGTCCTCGCGGAGGCGCGCCGCACCCTGCGGGGCGCGCCCGGCCAGCAGGCCGTCCAGCCGGGGCCGTACTGGGCGATCGACACGCCGCCGCTGCGCATCATCGGCATCGACACCGGCATCACCGGCGGCCTCGACCGCGAGCAGGGCCGGTGGCTGCGCGAGGTGTCCGCCGGGCCCAAGCCCAAGCTCCTGGTGACCGGCAAGCCCCTGTACGTGGACGACGACCACCGGCCGGGGCGCATCGAGGGCGGCGGGACGGTCGACGAGATCGTCCGGGACCCGGCGCACAACTACGTGGCCGCGATCGGCGGCGACATCCACAACTACCAGCGCTACCCGGTGCGGACCGGCGACGGCCGGACGATCCAGTACATCGTGTCGGGCGGCGGCGGCGCGTTCATGCACGCGACCCACACCATCCCCCGGACGAGCACGGTGGACGAGAACGAGTTCCGCTGCTACCCGCTGCGCGGCGACTCGCTGTCCCGGTACAGCAAGCTGTACGGGCGGTGGCTGCGGCTGCCGAAGCTGTTCGAGCTGACCCCCGAGGAGGCCACCGCCGCCGTCCGCTACCGGCTCGGCATCAGGCCGGGGCGCGGCTACAAGGCGCCCGAGGGGGACCGGCCGCCCCTGCGCGCGCGGTTCGTCGCGTCCGTCCTCGGCGTCCCGCGCGACGACCGCGCCCGCCCCGGGTTCATGCGGCTGGCGGTGCACCGGCTCCCGCAGCGCTTCCGCTCGGAGCTGGCCGACTGGGACCGGCCGCCGTTCTTCAAGAGCTTCCTGCGGCTGGACGTGACCGGGTCGCGGCTCCGGATCCGCTGCTACGCCGCCACGGGCTGCGGCGACCAGGAGACCGCGCCGCCGTGCGAGGACGAGGTCACGATCCCGCTGCGCTAACCGGTCACCGCGGCCAATGTCGCGCAGAACTGGCCACAACCGGCGTTTCGCGGTCCCGACGTGCTCGGACGCCGTTACAGTCTTGGGTCAATCACACGGGTGAACGGTCATGCGGTCGGCCGTCAATCGACCGCGTCCCACAGGAAGAGCATTCGGATGAGTTACCCCCAGCAGGGTCAGGGCCAGGGCCAGCAGCAGGCCCACCAGGGCGGCTACGCGCCCGCCCCAGCGCAGCAGCACGCCCCCGTCGCCGTCGGCGCGGGCTACAACATGAAGCGCCGCAACCCGCTCGGCGCCTGGCTAGGTCTCCCCATCATCACCTTCGGCATCTACGGCCTGGTGTGGTTCTACAAGGTCCACGCCGAACTGCACGAGTACGACCGCCGCATCGACAACGCCGCGACCAACGCGCTGCTGTCCATGCTGTTCGGCTGGATCACGCTCGGCATCTGGCCCCTGGTCATGTTCGTCAAGCTCGGCGGGCGCATCGCCCAGGCCCAGCGCGCCGCCGGCCTCCAGCCGACCTCCAGCGGCGGCCTGGGCTTCCTGCTCGGCATCCTCGGCTTCGGGGTGCTGTACTACCAGATCCAGCTGAACAAGGTCGTCGACCGCTACGGCGACACCCCGGCGGGCCAGCAGGTCTCGCTGGTCGCCTGACCGTCCGACCGAACGTCTGAGTCTTTACTGGGGCTGCGGCCCTGGCCCCCGCTGAAGACCACGCCGGACCCCTCCGCGGATCACCCGCCGCGGAGGGGTTTCGCGTGCCGGGGCTCCGCCGGGTTCTGTCGGACGGCGCGGCCACAATGGACGGGTGAGGATCGCGGTGGCCGCCGGCCCCGGCGGCGGGGGAACGCTGCGGACGCTCGCCGACGACGGCACGCCCGCCGCCCCCGCGCGCGCCGTCCCCGACCTGGTCGCCGCGATCGCCGAGCAGGAGCGCGCCGCCGCGCCGCGCTGGGTGTGGCCGTCCACCGCGCGGCTCTACCCGCGGCTGCTCGCCGCCGGCGTGCGGGTCGGCCGCTGCCACGACCTCGAACTCGTGGAGAGCCTGCTGCTCGGCCACGCCGGGCGGCACGGGGAGCCGCGCTCGGTGCGGGCGGCGTGGGCGCGGCTGCGCGGCGAGCCGGTGCCGCCCGACCGCCCGCCGCACGAGGAGCGGCCGGCGCAGGCGTCGCTGTTCGACGACGACGCGGGCCGGGACGCCGCCGCCGACGACGACATCGAGCAGGTCGTCGCGGTGCACGCCGCGCAGCGGCGCGCCATGGCCGGGCTGGACGGCTTCGCGCTGCTCGCCGCGGCCGAGTCGGCGGGCGCGCTGGTCGCAGCCGAGCTCGGCCACGACGGGCTGCCCTGGTCGGCCGAGGAGCACGACGCGCTGCTCACCGAGCTGCTCGGCCCCCGCCCCACCGGCGGCCTGCGCCCGCGCAGGCTCCAGGACCTCGCCGACCGCATCAGCGCCGCGTTCAACCCCTCTCCCGCCCCCGCCGGCGGCCCGGCGGAGCACGGGCCGCGACCGGCGCCCCGCGTGCACGTCAACCCCGACTCGCCCGCGCAGGTCGTCAAGGCGTTCGCGGCGGCGGGGCTGCCGATCCCGTCCACCCGCGCGCACGTCCTCAAGGGGCTCGACCATCCGGCCGTCCCGCTCCTGCTGGAGTACAAGGAGCTGTCGCGCCTGCACACCGCGCACGGCTGGTCGTGGCTCGACACGTGGGTGAGCGGCGGCCGGTTCCGCCCCGAGTACGTGGTCGGGGGAGTGGCGTCCGGGCGCTGGGCCACCAGCGGCGGCGGCGCCCTGCAGATCCCGCGCGTGCTGCGCCGGGCGGTCGTCGCCGACCCCGGCTGGTCGCTGGTCGTCGCGGACGCGGCCCAGCTCGAACCCCGCGTGCTCGCCGCCCTCGCCGGCGACCGCGCGTTCGCCGAGGCCGCCGCGCACGGCGACCTCTACGCGGCCCTGTCCGACGCCTTCCGCGACGGCGGCGACGGCGGCCGCAGCGCCCGCGACAAGGCCAAGATCGCCCTGCTCTCCGCCATGTACGGGGGCGGGACGGCCGAGGCCGTGCAGCTGCTCGCCGTGCTGAGGAACCGGTTCCCCGCCGCGTTCGAGTACGTGGAGGCCGCCGCGCGGGAGGGGGAGCGGGGCGGGCTCGTCCGGTCCCGGCTCGGCCGCACCTGCCCGCCGCCGTCCGCCGGGTGGCGCGAGCTGACCGCGGCCGGCGAGGGCGACGCGCCCGACCCGGCGGCCGCGCGGGCGCTGCGCAGCCGGGGCCGGTTCACCCGCAACTTCGTCGTCCAGGCGACCGCCGCCGACTGGGCGCTCGCCCTGCTCGGCTCCCTGCGCCGCCGCCTCGCCGCCCTCCCCCCGGCGGACGGCGGCGGGCGGCCCCACCTGGTGTTCTTCCAGCACGACGAGGTCATCGTGCACACGCCCGCCGGCCTGGCCGACGACGTCGCCGCCGCCGTCCGCGCCTCGGCCGATGAGGCGCGCCGGCTGCTGTTCGGCGACACCCCCGTCGTGTTCCCGATGGAGATCGCCGTGGTCGGCCGCTACTCCGACGCCAAGTGAGCCGCGAGCGCGCGGATCGTGTTGGCGGCGGCGAACGCGTGGCCCCGCGCGTTCAGGTGCAGCTGATCGGCGCTGTAGATGCCGGGGTCGGCGGCCAGCGGGTGGTCCGGCGGGTTGCGGACGTGGCAGGCCCCGAACTCGGCGGCGACGTCGGCGGTGAGGGCGGCCAGCCGCCGCGTCCGCGCCGACAGGACGTCCCGGTGGCGTGCCGGGCCCAGGCCGGCGACGGTGATGTCGAACAGCCCGATCGTGACGACGTCGGCGCCGGCGGCGCGGAACGCGGAGATCATCGAGGCCAGCTCGCGCCGCACCCCCTCGGCGTCGAACTCGCGGCGCAGCATGTCGTTGCCGCCCGCCACGACGAACGCCAGGTCGGGCCCGAACTCCAGCGCGGGCCGCAGCTGCCCCGCCGCCACCTCGGCGGCGACGAGGTCGCGGCGGCCGAGGTTCAGCGCGGTGAACCCCGGCACCGCGCGGCGCAGCGCCTCCTCGACGCGGTCGGTCCACGACAGGTCCCGGTACCCGGGCGCCGGGTCGCGGACGCCCGCCGCGACGCTGTCCCCGATCGTCACCATCCGGCGCCAGGGCGCGCCCGCCAGGAGCGCGGCGGCCTCGGCGGCGGGCAGGACGGCCGGGTCGGTCCGTTCGGACAGGGTCGTTTCGGTCATGGTCGGCTCCTTCACGCGGTGATGCGCCGGACGGCCGGCAGCAGGCCCGCGATGCCCGTGCCGGCGGCGGCCAGCGTGCAGAACAGGTAGACGGCGGTGTAGTCGTCGTGCGCGGCCCCGGCGGGCAGCAGCGCGGCGAGGACGGCGATGCCGAACGCGCCGCCGATCTGGCGCGCCGTGGTGTTCAGGCCGGTGGCGCCGGCGAACCGCAGCGGCCCGGCGGAGAGGGCGGCGGCGGAGGCGGTGCCGGTGGTGACCATGCCCATGCCCGTCCCGACGAGGAGGCCGACCGGGAGCCAGAACGTGCTGAAGTGCGGGTCGGCCGGCAGCGCCGCGATCGTCCAGACTCCCGCGGCGACCATGATCAGCGCTCCGCCGGCCAGCGCGGGCCGGACGCCGATACGGCCGGTCAGCCGGCCCATCGCGATCGCCGCCGCGGTGGCGGTGAACGCGCCGGGCGTCGAGGCGAAGCCGGCCTTGAGGATCGAGTAGTCCCATTCGCTGGTCAGGTAGAGGACGCCGAGCAGCAGCCACGAGTACAGGGCCGTCCCGTACAGGAACGACGCGGCGTTCGCGGCGGCGAACCCGCGGTTGCGCCACAGCGAGATCTCCAGCGCGGGCACCGGGTGCCGCGCCGACCGGCGGAGGGCGGCGGCGACCAGGAGGACGCCGCCGAGCAGCAGGGCGAGGGTGCGGGCGTCGGTCCAGGCCCAGTCCTGCGTCTGGGTCACGCCGAGGACGACGCCGCCCACGCCGGCGCCGAGCAGGACCGTCCCCGCGAGGTCGGGCAGCCGTCCCGCCCCGCCCGCCGCGCGCGGCAGCCGCAGCCCGCCGAGCAGCATCGCCAGGCCGACCGGGAGGTTGATGGCGAACAGGGACCGCCAGCCGAACTGGTCCACCAGCACCCCGCCGACGCCGGGGCCGATGGCGGCGGCGAACGCGCCCGCGGCGCTCCACAGCCCGATGGCGCTCGCCCGCCGCTCGGCGGGCGTGTCGTGCAGCAGCAGGGCCAGCGACGCGGGGATCAGCGCGGCGGCCGCGGCGCCCTGCACGCCGCGCATCGCGAGCAGGACGGGCACGTTCGGCGCCAGCGCGCAGGCCAGCGACGCCAGCGTGAACAGCCCGGCGCCGCACAGGTACAGCGCCCGCCGCCCGACCAGGTCGGCGAGCCGCCCGGCGGGCGCGAGCAGCGCCGCGAACGGCACCGCGTACAGGGTGATCACCCAGGTCAGCCGGGACAGCGGGCTGCCCGGGAAGTCGGCGTGCAGGTCGGGGACGGCCAGGTTCGCCACGGTGGCGTCCAGCATGGCCAGGAACGTCGCCCCGGCCGCCAGCCAGGGCACGTCCCGCCGCGCGGCCGCCCGGAGCGGCGGCGCGGCGGTGGTCTCGGTGGTCATCGGCGGAGCCTCTCGGAGAAAAATAAACGAACGATCGTACTTTCTTCTCCGAACCGGCCCGCCGTCAAGGGGGTGGGCGCTTTGACTTTGCACGAACGGTCGTGCACATTAGTGGGCGTGAGCACCGACGGACGGCTCCTCAAGGGCGAGCAGACCCGCAACGTCATCCTGTGCCGGGCCGCCGACATCGCCTCGGCGGAGGGCCTGGAGGGCCTGTCGATCGGCCGGCTGGCCACCGAGCTGCGGATCAGCAAGAGCGGCGTGTTCACGCACTTCGGCTCGAAGGAGGAGCTGCAGCTCGCGACCGTCCGCAAGGCGGCCGCCGTGTTCCGCGAGCACGTCGTCGAGCCCGCCCTCGCCGTCCCGGCGGGGCTGGGCCGCGTCCGCGCGCTGCTGGACGCCTGGCAGCGCTACCAGCGCGCCCCCGTCTTCCCCGGCGGCTGCTTCTTCCACTCCACGATGGCCGAGTTCGACGCCCGCCCCGGCCGCGTCCGCGACGCCATCGCCGGGTCGCAGGGCGACTGGCGGGCCTTCATGGAGCGCTGCCTCCGCGAGGCGCAGGAGAGCGGCGAGATCGACCCGTCCGCCGACCTCCCGCAGCTCGTCTTCGAGCTGGACGCCGTGTGCCGCACCGGCGCGGCCAACGCCCTCCTGCACGACGACCCGGCCTTCTACGACCGCGCCGCCCGCGCGATGGACGCCCGGCTCGCCGCCGTCACGGCGCGCGGCGGGCCGCGCGGTGCCGGCTGAGGGCCCGCCGCTCCACCGCGAGCAGCAGCGCGTTCAGCCTTGGACGCGTCGACGCCGCCGGTCTCACGTGATGAAAAGATCACGGGCGCGGTGGGGCGGAACCCCACCGCGCCCGTGGAAGGCCCGGCCCGGACGCCGCGCGTCAGCTCGCGGTCGTGTACGAGGGACGAGAGTTGAGCGCCTCGACGTCGGAGAACGACGTCTTGCGGTAGGCGCCCGTGATGGCGGTCAGCTCGTCCGGGGACAGGACGTCCTCGATGCGCTCGAACCCCCGCGGCGCCCGCTCGCTCACCATGTGCAGAATGCGGTCCGCCGGCATGTCGCGGCACGCCAGGACGATCGCGTTGGCCTTCTCCCGGCGCTCCGCCTCGTACGCGAGCAGCCCCTCGGCGGGGTCGGCGGCCCGGGCCAGCTCGTGCGCCAGGACCCGCGCGTCCAGGACGGCCTGGGAGCCGCCGTTCGACCCGATCGGGTACATCGGGTGCGCGGCGTCGCCGAGCAGGGTGACGCGGCCGAACGTCCACCGGTCGAGCGGGTCCCGGTCGACCATCGGGTACTCCAGGATCTCCGCGGAGCCGGACAGCAGCGCCGGGACGTCCAGCCAGTCGAACGTCCAGTCCGCGAAGTGGGGGAGCACGTCGTCGAGCCGGCCGGTGCGGTTCCAGTCCGCGGAGGCGGTCTGCGGGCCGGCCGGGAGCTTGACCTCGGCGACCCAGTTGAGCAGGGCCTTCCCGCGGCGCTCGGCGCGCATCGAGATCGGGTAGACGACGATCTTGGCCGCGGTGTTGCTGCCCGCCACGGCGAGCGTCCGCCCGGTCAGGAACGGCTCGCCCTCGGTGAGGCCGCGCCACATGCGGATGCCGTTCCACAGCGGCGCCGGCTCGCCGGGGTACAGCTGCGCGCGGACCGCCGAGTGCAGGCCGTCCGCGCCGACCAGCACGTCCGCCTCGACGGTCTCCGCGGTCCCGGACGCGCGGTCGAGCAGCCGCGCCCGCACCCGCGTCCCGTCCTGCTCGAAGCCCTCGAAGACGGTGCCGGTGCGGACGGACTCCTTGCCGAGCCGCGACAGCACCGCGTCCAGCAGCGCCATCTGCAGCTCGCCGCGGTGGATCGAGTACTGCGGCCAGCGGTAGCCGAGCGCCCGGCCGCGCGGCTCGCCCCAGATCCGGCCGCCGTACCGGTCGAAGTGCACCATCTCGGCGGTGGGGATGCCGAGGTCCGCCAGCTCGCCGCCGAGCCCCAGCTCGGTCAGCTCGCGGACGGCGTGCGGGAGCAGGTTGATGCCGACGCCGAGCGGCCGCAGCCGCTCCGCCGAGTCGACGACGAGCGACTCGACGCCGGCCTCGTGCAGGCTCAGCGCCGTGGTGAGCCCGCCTATGCCCGCTCCCACGATGAGTACGCGCATGCCGCGCACGCTCATGTAAACGCCCCTTCGTTCGTAGGGGCGGACCCGGCACCCAGCGTGCCCGGTCCGCCCCGGTGACGGTCGTGCGCCGCCTCTGGGCGGCCGTCCTCACTGCGAAGGCTTCGACCCCAGCGCGGGCCCCGCGGCGGCCGGCGCCGCGCCCGCGACCTTGGCGCCGCCGCGGACCAGCCGGCCCACCTCCGCGCGCAGCCGGACGAACTCCGGCAGCCCCCGCGTCTCGATCTGGTCGCGGGCGGACGGCAGGCCGACCGGCAGGTCGGCGTGCACCCGGGCGGGGGAGCGGTTCAGCACCACGACCCGGTCGCCGACGTAGACGCTCTCGTCGATGTCGTGCGTGACGAGCAGGATCGTCATCTTCTCGTGCCGGTGCACCTGCAGGACCAGGTCCTCCAGGTCCTCACGGGTCTGCGCGTCCACGGACCCGAACGGCTCGTCCATCAGCATCAGCGACGGGCGGTACGCCAGCGCCCGCGCGATCGAGACGCGCTGCTGCATGCCGCCGGACAGCTGCCACGGGTACTTGCGTCCCGCGTCCGGGAGGCCCACCGACTCCAGCGCCTCCTGCGCGGCGGCGCGCCGCTCCGACTTGGACTTGCCGCGCCGGCGCAGCGGCAGCGCGACGTTGTCGCGGACGGTCAGCCAGGGGAACAGCGAGCGGCTGTAGTCCTGGAAGACGACGGCGAGGTCGTCGGGCACCCCGTCGATCGGCTTGCCGTCCAGCGTGAGCGTCCCGCCCGTGGGGCGGATCAGCCCCGCGATGCAGCGCAGCAGCGTGGACTTGCCGCAGCCGGACGGGCCGACGATGCTGACCAGCTGCCCGTCCGGGACCTGCAGGTCGAGCCCGTCGAGCGCCAGGTGCCCGTCGGCGTAGGAGTGGGTGAGGCCGGTTATCTGAAGCATCACGGCCGCCTTTTCTCGTGTGTACGTCTTGAGGTTCGTCTGCGCGGCGGTCATCGTCAACTCGCGAGCCGCTGGGCGCCCGTGTGCCACGCCAGCAGCCGCCGCTCCAGCAGCATGAACACGGCGTTGAACAGGAACCCGAGGATGCCCAGCATCACGATCCCGGCCCACATCCGCGGCAGCTCGAAGGTGCGCTGCGCGATGAGGAGCTCGGAGCCGATGCCCGACGTGCTGCCGAACAGCTCGGAGATGACCATCAGGATCAGCGCGAACGACAGCGCCACCCGCAGCCCGGCGAAGATCTTCGGGGCCGCGGCGGGCAGGATGATCGTCAGCAGCCTGCGCAGCGGGCCGACGCCGAACACCCGGGCCGTCTCCAGCTGGAGCGGGTCCACGGTGCGGACGCCGTCGGCGGTGTTGAGCAGCACCGGCCACACCACGCCGAACGCGATCGTGACGATCTGCATGGTCGCGCCGAGCTGGAACACCATGATGAAGAACGGCACCAGGGTCGGCGGCGGCACGGCGCGCAGGAACTGCAGCACCGGGTCGAACAGGTCGTTCATCGTCCGCGACCGGCCGATGGACGCCCCGATCACGACACCGGCCACGCCGGCGGCGGCCCAGCCGACGAACAGGTGCGCCAGGCTGGTGGAGAAGTCGTCCACCGCGTCGTCGGTGAGGAACAGCTGCGACGCCGGACCGGAGAACCACAGCCCGTGCAGCGTCTTGATGATCGTGGTCGGCGGCGGGAAGTAGGTCTCCTTCACCGCGCGGGTGACGAGCTCCCACAGGACGAACCCGAGCGCGACGAGCCACGCGCGCTCGGCGAACCCGCGGAGCCCCTTCAGGACCTTCATGTGATCCCCTCCACCCGTGCGCTCTGCCACCGGAAGGCCACGCGCTCCAGCCCGAGCAGGGCGAGGTTGGCCAGCAGCCCGAGGACCCCGGCCCACACCGCGCCGGCGAGCATGAGGTCGGTCTGGCCGCCGCCGGACTGGGTGTCGGCGAGGTAGATGCCGACGCCGTTGAACCCGCCGGCGATCAGCTCGGTGCTGATCACGACGATGAGGGCGACGGAGGCGGCGATCCGGATGCCGGTGGCGATGAACGGCGCGGCGCTCGGCAGGGAGACCCGCCACAGCACCGCCGGCCCCCCGAACCCGAAGGCGCGCAGGCTCTCCTTGGCCACCGGGTCGACGTCGCGGAGCGCGTACAGGGTGTTGATGAGGATCGGCCACGTGCAGGCATAGAAGATCAAGGACATCTTCATCTGCGTGGGGCTGGCGAACAGGATGATGGCGAGCGGGATCAGCGCGACCGAGGGGATGGGGCGCAGCAGCTCGACCAGGGCCCGCGCGGCGGTGCCGAGGAAGGGCACCGAGCCGAGCAGGACGCCCAGCGGCACCGCCACGAGCACCGCCAGCGCGAGCCCGCCGAACCACGCCTTCAGGGTCGCCCCGACGTCGGTGAGGAACTCCTGGTCGACGGCCAGCTTGCCGGCCTCCCGGAGAACGACCGACGCCGGGGGCAGGGCGGTCGCGTCGACGAGGCCGGCACGGCTCACGGCCTCGAAGACGGCGACCACCCCGGCAGCCCCGGCGGCGCCGAAAGCGATACGGCGAAGGTTCATGAAGACGACGGTGCGGCGATGAACTGCTTGACGTCGATCCGCTTGTCAACGTAGCCGAACTGCTGCATGACGTCCGCGACCCGCTGCAGGCGGGTGGCGTTCAGCGAGGTCGGGTACGTGCCGTAGCTCATCGTGGACGCGACCTTGGCGTCGATGCCCTTGGCGTAGGTCGGCAGGATGTCCTGGACGACCTTGCGGTCGGCGCACTCGCCCTGCGCCTTGGTCAGCGCGCGCTGGAAGGCGGCGACCGTCTTCGGGTTCTCCTTGACGAACTTCTCCGTGGCGGCGTAGCCCGCGATCGGGAAGTCGGCGGTGGGGCCGCTGGACAGGTCGGCGACCATGCGGGCGCCCATGCTCTCCTGCATCTGGGTGCCGAACGGCTCGATCGCCTGGACGGCCTCGACGCTCTTGGACTTCAGCGCCTGCTCCATGGCGGGCGGCGGCACTTCGACGAAGTTCTTGTCCTCGTCGAACTCGACGCCCTCCGGCTTGCCGGCGGCGCGGACCAGCAGCGTGCTGATGTTGCGCTTGGTGTTGACGCCGATCTTCTTGCCGGCCAGGTCCTTGATCGTGTGGTACGGGGAATCCTTGCGCACCATCAGCGTGTGCGTCTTCGGACCGCTCTGGAAGCCCTCGGCGACGATCTTCGGCTTGAAGCCGGGGTCCTTGATCCCGGCGGTCAGCAGCGAGACGTAGTTGCCGAAGCTGAAGTCCAGCCGGCCGCTCTTCAGCAGCGGGATGCCGGCGGCGCCGCCCGGGATGACCTGCGTCTTCACGCTGAGGCCCTCGGCCTTGAAGTAGCCCTTGCTGATCGCGAGCTGGACCGGCGCGGTGTCGGCCACGGTCATGGTCCCCAAGGTGATCTGGGACTTCTCCAGCCCATTCGAGGACTTGCTGTCATCGGAGTCGCCACAGGCGACCGCCGTGAGCGCTACCGCGATGGCGAGGGCGCCACAGACGGTCGCGCGGCGGTGGGAAGCAGACATGAACAACGCTCCATTTTGCGGGGGAAGCTGGTCGAAAGCTGATCTTTCGACGAGCGGGGAGCGTAGCGCACTGGGACGCCACCATGGGGGAGATGCGAGCTTTACATGCATAAACGTGAACACAGGTCAACAGGCAGTGACATTCGTATCCTCTGCATCACAAGTCCAGACCTGTGTGATCATTCGGGTTGGCCATGATGGTGGCTCTGTGTTGCAATGTTCGGCGCTTGCCCGCAGTCGTGCGGGGAGGTGACGCGACCCGAATCTCGTTCAGGTCACTGTGCGCCGCGAGCGGTCGATCCATGGAGAGGTAGCGGAGGGCAGTGCGGAAAGCCGAAGGGGCCGAGCCGGCCCCGCAGTCCCCCCAGCCAGCCCCGCCTGCCAGGGAAGACGCCCCGAAGAGAGGCTCTCTGGGAGGCCGGTTCAAGCTGCGCAACTGGCGCGTGCGCACGCGTCTGTTCGCCCTCATCGCGGTGCCCACGATCGTGGCCGCGCTGCTCGCGGGCTACCGCGTATCGGTGTCGATGGACAACGCCGACGCCTATGCGCGGACAGGTCAGTTGGCTACTCTGGGTAATCAACTGACTGCGCTCGCGCACGAAGTCGAGAATGAACGCGACGCGATGGCGGAAAGGGCGGCCGGCGGTTCGCGGGCCGTCAGCGCCGAAGCGCTCCAATCGCGCCAGGAATCGGTCGACGCCGCCGCGCGGAAGGTGCGCGACGCCGCCGCTGCCGTCCATACCGACTCGCCCGCGGTCGAGCTTCAGCTCAAGAACGTCGTGAACCGCGTCACCGAGCTCCGGTCGCTGCGCCAGCTGGCCGCGCGCCTGGCGCCCGGCCCGATCATCGACAAGTACAGCGAGTTCATCGACGACTTCACCGACTTCCACCTGCTGGTGTCCCAGGACGCGCCGACGCCCGAGCTCGCGCAGACCGCGCTGTCCCTCGCCGACCTCGCGAGGGCCAAGGACGCCGCGTCCCGCGAGCGGGCGCTCATCTCCGCCGCGTTGTGGGACGGGCGGTTCGAGCCGATCGACCGCGCCTCCGTCGAGGACGCCCGCTCGGACCAGAACACCAGCATCAACTCGTTCCGCAACTCCGCCACCCCGGCCCAGCTGCAGCTCTTCGAGGACACCGTCACCGGCCCCGAGCTGGACCGCGCGGAGTTCACCCGGCTGCGCACCCTCGCCGTCGCCGACGCGTCCCCGCTGCTGCGGGTCAGGCTCGGCGCGAAGGTCGCGCGCAGCTGGACCGCCGACGCCGGCGCGCGGGTCGACAAGCTCCGCGCGGTGGAGCAGAGCATCGCCACCGACCTCGCGGTGTCCGCGCACGACGCCGAGTCCGACGCGCGGACCGACGCGATCCGGGACGGGATCCTGCTGTTCCTCGTCCTCGCGATCGTGCTGGCGACCGTCATCGTCGTGGCCCGCTCGCTGGTGCGGCCGCTGCGCCGGCTGCAGGCCGGCGCGCTCGACGTCGCCAGCACCCGGCTGCCCGGCCTGGTCGACCGGCTGCGCGACCCGGAGGCCGCGGCCGGCGGCATCGAGGTCGAGCCGATCGACATCGACTCCACGGACGAGATCGGCCAGGTCGCGCGGGCCTTCGACGAGGTCCACCGCGAGGCGGTCCGGCTGGCGGCCGACGAGGCGGTCCTGCGCGGCAACATCAACGCGATGTTCGTCAACCTCTCCCGGCGCAGCCAGTCGCTCATCGAGCGCCAGCTGCGGCTGATCGAGGAGCTGGAGCAGAGCGAGCGCGACGAGGAGCAGCTCGCCAACCTGTTCCGGCTGGACCACCTGGCCACCCGTATGCGGCGCAATTCGGAGAACCTCCTCGTCCTCGGCGGTCAGGAGCAGGTGCGGCGCTGGAACAAGCCGGTCCCGCTCATCGACGTCGTCCGCGCGTCGCTGTCCGAGGTTGAGCAATACGAACGGGTGGCGCTGCGGGTTCAAGGCGACATGGCGGTCGCCGGCCCCGTCGTCAACGACCTCGTCCACCTGCTGGCCGAGCTGGTCGAGAACGCCACCGCGTTCTCCTCCGAGCACACCAAGGTCACCGTCTCCGGGCAGATGCTCAGCGGCGGCGGCTGCATGCTGCAGATCACCGACAACGGCGTGGGCATGTCGCCGGAGGAGCTGGAGCAGGCCAACTGGCGGCTCGCGAACCCGCCCGTCATCGACTTCTCCGCCGCCCGCCGCATGGGCCTGTTCGTGGTCGGCCGCCTCGCCGTCCGGCACGGCATCCGGGTCGAGCTGCGGGCCGCCCAGGGCGGCGGCCTCACCGCGTTCGTGGTGCTCCCGGACGCGGTCGTCACGCCCGGCGGCTCCGGCGGCCTCGCCGCCCGCGGCCTCGGCCCGCGCGAGTCCGGCTCGCACGGCCAGCTCGCCGCGCTCACGACGACCGGGGAGCAGGGGTTCCGCCAGGACGACTACGGCCCCGCCGGGCAGCCGATGGGCGCCTCCGCGGGCGGCACCGGCGCGCACCCCATGGTCGGCGGCACCGGGCCGCTGCGGCAGGTCCGCGGCGGCACCGACGCCCAGCCGGTCGTCAACGAGACGGGGCCGATCCCGGTCGGCGGCTACTCCGGCACCGGACCGCAGCCGGCGGTGTCGCCCATGGACCGCCGCCCGCTGCGGGACCGCCGCCGCGCCTCCGACGACCCGTACCAGTCCGGCGACCGGCAGCCGCCGCGCCGGCCGGGCGAGCTGCCCGTCCGCGAGCCGGGCGCGCACCTGCCGGGCCGCCCGTCCGACGACGGCGCGCCGAACGGGCTGTTCCAGCCGCGCGAGGAGCGCCCGCAGGAGCCCGCCGAGCACGGCTCCGCCGGGGGCAACGGCGTCTACCGGCGGGGCGGCCGCACCGGGCCGCAGTCCGTCGTCCCGGAGGCGCAGCCGGTGGTGCCCGAGCCCGGCGCCGCGCGGCAGATCCCGTGGGAGACCGGGCCGATCCCGGTCGGCGACTCCGGCCAGGCGCCGGCGGACCCCTACGCCGACGGCGCGGCGCCCGCCGAGGAGTACGCCCCGGAACCGCCCGCCCCCGAGCCCGCCATGCGGGCCGCGGCGCCGCAGCCCGAGCCGAAGGCGCCGCGGGTGCCCGAGCGGTCGCCCATCTTCGACGCGATGCAGTCCGAATGGTTCCAGCGCAGGTCCGGAAGCACATCCGGGGAGGATCCGGTGAAGGGTTGGGAGTCGCCCGCCGACGCGGGGTTCCGCGCCGCCGAGGCCGCCCGGCAGCCGGTGGCGACGTCCCGCACGAGCGTGGGGCTGCCCAAGCGGGTGCCCGGCAAGAACCGCGTTCCCGGCGCGGTCGGCCGGGCCGCGGCGGGCGCCTCCGCGGGCGCCGGGACGCAGCCTCCGGCGGGGCCGCCTCCGGGCAGACCATTGCCGAGCGGTGCCGGTCAAGGGCAGTCTGTGCAGGGACGACAGCCCCAGGGGCAGCAGCCGCCCGGCCAGCAGCCGCAGGTTCAGCAGGGACACGGCCAGTCGGCCGACTTTGTACGCAACCGTTTCGCGAGCCTGCAGCGCGGCGTCCACCGCGGGCGCAACGAGGCTCGCGGCGGAGGCACGTCAGGTGAGGCGTCGTCACAGGGTGACGGCGAGACAGGAGGCACCCGGTGAGCGGGCAGGATCTCAACTGGTTGGTGACGAACTTCGCGGACCGTGTCGCGAAGGTCGCGCACGCCGTCGTGGTCTCCTCGGACGGACTTCCGATGGCGTACTCGTCCGGCTTTCCGCCCGAGCGGGCGGACCAGCTCTCGGCGATCGCCTCGGGGCTGATGAGCCTGACCCAGGGCGCGGCGAAGATCTTCGACGCGGGCGGCGTGAACCAGACCGTCGTGGAGATGGACCGCGGGCTGCTGTTCGTGATGTCCATCACGAACGGGTCGGTGTTCGCGGTGCTCGCGGCGCCCGACTGCGATCTCGGGCTGGTGGCGTACGAGATGACGCTGCTGGTGGAGCGGGTGGGCCGGGTGCTGACCCCCGCGCTGCGCGCCCAGGAGCAGCAGCCTCCGTACTCCGGGCCGCCGGTGACCGAGATGGGTGCCGGCCCGGCCCGCTATTGACCGTGACTGACTCTGACGGAGGTCGGCGACATGGATCGAGGCAGTCACTACGGAGGCGGTCCGGGCGGGCCCGGACGCTGGTCCGGTGACCAGGGCCGGGTCCCGGCGCAGGGGCGGCCGCCCGAACGCGAGGAGAGCGAGTCCAGCTCGCTGGTGCGGCCCTACGCGGTGACCGGGGGGCGCACGAAGCCCCGCTACGACCTTGCCATCGAGGCGCTGGTCACCGCGGCGCCCTACCCGCCGCGGGACGTGGCCGTGCTGACCCCGGAGTACCGGGCGATCATGGACCTGTGCCGGTCCGCCCGCTCGGTCGCCGAGGTGTCGGCGCTGCTGCGCCTGCCGCTCGGCGTGGCGCGCGTGCTCGTCGCCGACATGGCCGTCGAGGGGCTGCTGCGCCTGCACCAGTCGCAGTCCCCCACCACCGCCGGCGGACAGCCGGACCTCCGCTTGCTAGAAAGGGTGCTCAGTGGCCTTCGGAAGCTCTGACCAGGTCCCGGCCCCAGGGCCGCACGGCGGAGAGGCCGAGCTGACCTCGGTCAAGATCGTCGTCGGTGGCGGCTTCGGCGTCGGGAAGACCACGTTCGTCGGCTCGGTCTCGGAGATCATGCCGCTCACCACCGAGGCGGTGATGACCGCGGCCAGCGCCGACGTGGACGACCTGTCGGCCGTGCCGGACAAGACGACCACCACGGTCGCGATGGACTTCGGGCGCGTGTCGCTCGACAGCGAGCTGATCCTGTACCTGTTCGGCACGCCCGGGCAGCACCGGTTCTGGTTCATGTGGGACGATTTGGTGCGCGGCGCGATCGGCGCCGTCGTGCTGGTCGACACGCGCCGGCTGGAGGACTGCTTCGCCGCGGTGGACTACTTCGAGGAGCTCGGCCTGCCGTTCGTGGTGGGCGTCAACGGGTTCCACGGCGAGTTCCAGTACGCCGTCGAGGACATCCGCGAGGCCCTGTCGATCAGCGCGCACGTGCCGATCGTCCAGTGCGACGCGCGCAGCCGGGAATCCACGAAGCAGGTGCTGATCACGCTGGTCAAGCACGCGATGTCGGTGCACTCCGCCGGTGCGCACGCCGCCGCGCCCGCGCAGCAGCCGGGCAGCACCTCGCCGAGCTGGACCTAGCCGCCGCGGGGTTACGGTCGCGTAGGTCGTGTGCACGATGCATGATTAATCTTCGTGATCGACCATGAATCCGTGCTGGGGGTCGCGATGAGCGAAATGGAGCAGATCCAGACGTACGTGGCAATCGGCGACAGCTTCACCGAGGGCCTCAACGACCCCTACCCGGGCGAGGACGACATGTTCCGCGGCTGGGCCGACCGGCTCGCCGAGCACATCGCCGCGCGGAACCCCGGGCTGCGCTACGCCAACCTCGCCGTGCGCGGCAAGCTCGTCCGGCAGATCGTGGAGGAGCAGGTGCCGCGCGCGGTCGAGCTCGCGCCCGACCTGGTCACGCTGTGCGCGGGCGGCAACGACATGATCCGCCCGGGCGCCGACCCGGACGCGCTCGCCGTCGTCTTCGACGACGCGGTCCGCCGGCTGCGCGGCACCGGCGCCCGCGTGGTGATCTTCACGGGCTTCGACACCCGCGGCCTGCGCTCCGGCGCGCGGATCCGCGGCAAGGCGGCGACCTACAACATGCACCTGCGCGCGATCGCCGACCGCCGCGGCTGCGACGTCGTCGACCTGTGGCCGCAGCGCGCCTTCGACGACCCGCGCGCCTGGCACGAGGACCGCCTCCACCTGTCGCCCGAGGGCCACCGCCGCATGGCGCTCCTCGTCGCGAGCGTCATCGGGGTCCCCGTCGAGGGCGACTGGCGCGAGCCCTGGCCGCCCCTCGACCGCGCCGACTGGCTCACCATGCGCCGCGAGGACGTCCGCTGGGCCCGCACCTACCTGGTGCCGTGGATCGGCCGCCGGGCGACCGGCCGGTCCTCCGGCGACGGGCGCAGCCCCAAGCGCCCCACCCCCCTGCCCCTGTGAGGGGCCGGGTGAGGGGCCGGGCCGTGTGACGCGCCCCGGGACGTGCGGACCCGGGACGCGGGGGCCTCAGGGCGTGGCGGCCTCAGGGCGTGAGGGCCTCCTGCAGGGTCGCCTTCACGGGGATCCTGCGGTGGAGGCCGGTGATCTCCAGTGCCCGGCGGACGATGGGCCGGGGGCCGGCGAGGGTGAGGCTGCCGCCGGCGGCGGTCGCGGCCTTGTAGCAGGCGACGATGACGGACAGGCCGCCGGAGTCCATGAACTCCAGGTCGGCGAGGTCGAGCACGAGGTCCTCGCCGTGCTCGCGGCGCGCCGCGTCGAGGCCCCTGCGCAGGTCCTCGGTGCAGGCGATATCGAGTTCTCCGCACAGCCGGACGACGGTCCGCCCGCCGTCCGACCGCGCGGTCACTTGCAAAGGTGGCACGGGGGGATCCCCTCCTGTGAGCCCAGCGCCGCCCGGAGGGCCGTCCGGGAAACGCTTTCCGTCCGACAACTATCGCCGACGGGGGGCCGCCTGCCAACCCGCCGCGACGGGGTGTGCCCGATCCCGCCGGGTCATAGGGTGCTGTCGGACGTGTACGCCCCGCCGCTGCGTAGGAGACGGACTCAGTGAGTGCCCCCCGGCTGCCCGACCATCTCGAACTGCTCCTCACCGAGGAGCCCGTGCTGGACGTCTACGCGCACGGGCCGTGGCGGGTGCCGGACGGCCTGTACGAGGAGATCCGCGAGCGGGCGGTCGCCTACAACACCGACGAGCGCGCGGTCGTGCTGACCCGGCGGCTGAGCGACTTCTACGGGGACCGCACCAGCGCGGCGGGCGCCGAGCAGTGGTCGCTGCTGACGTTCCTGCTGGGCGCGTCGGCGGTCCGCGGCGGGTCGCGCGGCGACGTCGACTACGAGCTCCTGTCGGACTTCCTGGCGACGCCCGAGTCGGCCGTGCGGGACCCGTCGGCGTGGTTCACGCAGGGCGGCCGGTGGCGCCCGCCCGGGCTGTGGCTGCCCGAGCCGGCCGGGGACGACCCCGAGCGGCGCGCGGTGATGTTCGAGCTGGCGCGGGCCGGGCTGGACGTCTTCGAGGGGCTGGAGCCGGTGGAGCGGCGCCGCCGGGCGCTCATCGGCCTGTTCGACCGGCGGGCCGCCGACCCGGCGCTGCGCGAGCTGGACATGGCCGTCCCCAACGGGCGGCTGGAGGCCGCGTGGGCCTCCGGGCTGACCGAGGAGGAGCTGGCCGTCCTGCCGGAGCTGGCGGGGCCGGTCGGGTACCTGGGATGGGCGTGCGAGGGCCTGGACGCGGCGCACGAGCGGCTGTCCGGCGCCGTGGCCGACGGGGACCACCCCGACGTCGCGCTCGCCCGGCTGCTGCTGGCGGCCGACGCGCGGGTCGTCCCGGCCGAGCTGGCGGTCGTGCTCGGCACCGCGCGGTACGAGAACGTGGAGGAGCGGTTCCGTGCGGCGCGCGAGGGCTTCTCCGCCGAGGCGTGGCAGCACGCCGTGCGCGCGTGGCTCGCGCGGGGACTGGTCGCGGGGGAGGCCGACGCGGCCCGCGCCTGGGTGGACATGGCCGTCCGCATCACCGGCGCGGTGCAGGGGCTGCCCGAGGCGCCGGTCAGCCCGAAGTGCCGCGTGCCGGTGCGCCCGTTCCAGACCGACCTGCGGCGGCTGTTCACCGCCAAGCGGGTCTTCAACACGCTGAAGTTCGAGCCCGGGCGGCCGGGCGGGGAGGCCGGCGAAGAGGGCGGCGCGGAGGCCGGGAAGGAGCGCCCCGGGCGGGCCGCGATCCCGGAGCCGGGGCTCGTCGGGCAGCCCGAGCTGGCCCGCGCGCTGCGGGACGCGGTGGCCGCGCGGCTCGCGGGGGAGCGGGCCGTCCGGCTGCTCATCGCCGGCCCGGAGGGCACCGGGAAGGGCACCGCCGCCGAGATCGCCGAGGCGATGCTCGCCGACGGCGGCGCCGTCCGCGAGGCGCAGTGGATCTCCGACCAGGTGTTCGCGTCGCTGGGCGTCAGCGACGCCGTCCTGTGGCTGCAGGCCCGCGTCCGCGACTGCCTGGAGGGGCGGATGCTCCTCGTCGTGGACGACCTGGAGAAGCTCGCCGCCAACGAGCGCTGCGGGGCGGCCGCCGCGGAGGAGCTGCGCCGGCTCATGGCCCGCGCGCCGTCCCTCAACGTCATCGCGCTGTGCCGGCCCGGCGGCGACCGGCGGCTGTTCGACGCCAACCCGGCGCTGGTCCGGGCGTTCGACGTCGCCCGCACCCGCGACTTCACCGAGGACGACTTCGCCGAGCTGTTCACCCTCGCCGTCGCGCGGCGCGGCGCGCGCGTCGCCCCGGCGGTCGCGGCGGCGGCCGGCGGGATGCTGCGCCGCACCCCGCCGCTGCTGAACCTGCGCGGCGCCCGGCTCGCCGAGCACATGGCGGGCGAGGCCGTCGCCGCCGCCCGCGCCCGCGCGGACGGCGCCCCCGAGGTCGTCGACGCGGACCTGCCGCAGCGCCTCATCGCCGGCCGCCCCGCCGACAGCGACCCGCTCGCCGAGCTGGCCGCCTGCATCGGCATCGAGCCCGTCAAGCGGGAGGTCGACGCGCTCATCGCCGAGGCCAGGGCGGCGCGGCTGCGCCGGGAGGCCGGCATGACCGCGCGGACGCGCCCCCGGCACCTGGTGTTCACCGGCAGCACCGGCACCGGCAAGGGCAAGATCGCGCGGATCCTCGGCCGCATCTACGCCGACCTCGGCGTGCTGTCGTCCGGCCACCTGGTCGAGGTGGAGCGCGCCGACCTGCTCGGCGAGTACGCCACGGAGAGCGTGCTGCGGGTGCGGCGCGCGGTGGAGGAGGCGCACGGCGGCGTCCTGCTGGTGCGGGACGCGCACGCCCTGGTCTCGGCGGCGCCGGACGCCGCGCGCGGCCGGGAGGTGCTGGACGTCCTGCTGACCAGCGTCCAGGCGCACACCGAGGACCTCGTCGTCGTGCTGACCGGCCCGCACGCGGAGATGAACGGGCTGCTGAAGGCCCACCCCGACCTGGCCGAGTTCTTCCCCCGCACGATCCGGTTCCCCGACCTGACCGACGACGAGCTGGTGCAGGTCTTCGCGGCCAAGGCCGCCGACTCGGGGTTCGCGCTGGCGCCCGGCGTGCTCGACAAGGTCCGCGCGCTGGTCGAGGCCGCGCCGCGCGAACGCGGGCTCGGCAACGTCCGCATCATGACGAACCTGCTCGACCGCGCCGTCGCGATGCAGGGCCGCCGCGTCCTCGCCGACGGGATCGTGGACGAGGGCGAGTCCCTCGACGAGATCCTGCTGGAGGACGTCCCCGACACCCTCACCCGGGGCCGCGAGGACGTCCCCGGCGACCCGCTCGCCGAGGTGGAGCGGCTCATCGGGCTGGCCGACATCAAGCGGGAGGTGGCCGCGCTGGTCGCCGAGGTCCGCGCCGAGCAGCTGCGGCGCGACGCCAAGGTGTCCCCGTCGCCCCCCGCCCGGCACATGGTGTTCATGGGCAACCCCGGCACCGCCAAGACGACGATCGCGCGGCTGATCGCCGCCGTGTTCGCCCGGCTGGGCCTGCTGTCGTCCGGGCACCTGGTGGAGGTCACCCGCGCCGACCTCGTCGCCGAGTTCGTCGGGCAGACCGCGCCGCGGGTGCGCGGTGCGGTCGAGCGCGCCCTCGGCGGCGTGCTGTTCGTGGACGAGGCGTACGCGCTGTCGTCCTCCGGCGGCGACCGGCGCGACTTCGGCCACGAGGCGATCGCCGAGCTGCTGCGGCTGATGGAGGAGCACCGCGGCGACCTGGTGGTGATCGTCGCCGGCTACGACGCCGAGATGGAGCGGTTCCTGGAGGCCAACCCGGGGCTGAAGTCCCGTTTCCCGAAGCGGCTGCGGTTCCCCGACTACACCGACGACGAGCTCGTCACGATCTTCGAGTTCATGGCGGCGGAGGCCGGGTTCGCGCTCGCCCCCGGCCTGCTGGACGCGCTGCGCGACCGCATCGCCGCGCACCCGCGCGGCGCCTCGTTCGGCAACGCCCGGCTGGTCCGCAACCTGCTGGAGGCGGCGATCTCCCGGCAGGCCCAGCGCATCACCGCCCGGGACGACGCGGGCCGCGACGTCGGCGCGGGCGAGGTGGTCCTGCTGCGCCCCGAGGACCTCCCCGACGCCCCGCCCCGCGACGAGGACGCGGGCTACGGCCTCTACATCTAGCCCGCCCGGCTAGCCGGCCTGCGCCCGCGGGCCGTCCGCGCCGTACGCGGCCGCCTGCAGGGAGTACAGGTCGGCGTAGAGGCCGCCGCGCGCCATCAGGGCCTCGTGGTCGCCCTCCTCGATCACCCGGCCGCGCTCCAGGACGTAGATCCGGTCGGCGTAACGCACACTGGCGAGCCGATGCGTGATCAGCAAAACAGTACGCCGAGCGGAGCTCGTCGGTTGGTCGGTGGTGGGTGGGGGCTGGAGGACGGTGCGCCGAGCGGAGCTGCCGTCGGCGTGGGTGCGGATGCGCTCGAACAGCTGGTGCTCGGTCCGCGCGTCCAGGGCGGCGGTCGGCTCGTCGCAGATCAGCAGCGGGGCGTCGCGGAAGAAGCCGCGCGCCACCGCGAACCGCTGCCACTGGCCGCCGGACAGGTCGGCGCCGCCCTTGAACCGGCGGTCCAGCAGCGTCCCGTAGCCGAGGGAGAGCTCCGCGACGACCTCGTCGGCGCCGGACGCGCGGGCGGCGGCCAGCATCTCCGGGTCCTCGGCGCCGCCGGAGTGGTCGCGGCCGCGCCCCATCGTGATGTTCTGCCGCGCGGTCATCGGCCAGTGCGTGTACTCCTGCGCGATGACGGCGATGCGCTCCCACACGTCCTGCGGCGGGACGGTGCTCAGCGGTACGTCGTCCCACCGCACGTCGCCGGAGTCCGGGTCGTACAGTCCGGCGATGATCTTCGCGAGGGTGGTCTTGCCGGAGCCGTTCTCGCCGACGAGCGCGACCACCTCGCCCTTGCGCAGGTCCAGCGACACGCCGTTGAGGGACGGCGCGTCCGCGCCGGGGTAGGTGAACACGACGTCGCGCACCCGGATGCGGGAGAAGTCGTCCGGCAGGCTCCCGCCCGCCCGCGCCGGCGCGAGGGCGCGGCTCGGGATCCGCTGCTGCGCGGCCTCGCAGAAGTTCAGGTAGTCGCCGAAGTACAGGCCCTCCTCGTAGCACTGGTTGACCGCGTAGACCAGGTTCGCCAGGGACGACTGGCCGGAGCGGATCGCCAGCACCGCGGTGCCCGCCACCGCGAGCGGCACCGCGCCCTTCCACAGCATGACCCCGAGGGCGATGTAGACGGCCGCGGTGGCGACGCCCTTCAGCATGTCGCCGGTGACCCGCGCGACCGTCTGCCGGCGCGCCAGGTCCAGCTCGACGCTCCGCTGGCGGGCGGCCGACACGTCGTACTGGTCGAGCAGGAACTTCCGCATGGTGAACGAGCGCACCTCGGCGGCGTGCTTCCGCTCGACCATCAGGTCCGACAGGATCCACTTCCGGCGCATGACCTCGACCAGGGACAGCATCGTCAGGTACTGCATCCGGGCGCTGCGGACGGACGCCCACCCCTCCGGGACGGCGGTGAGCAGGAGCAGCGGCAGCAGCAGCGGATGCAGCACGCCGAGCGTGCCCGCCGCCGCGACCATGCCCACGAGCCCGGTGAGGACGTCCACCGCCTGCTGGACGACCCGCGGGGCCGACGTCATGCCGCGGGTCTGCGCGCGCTGGAGGTCGTCGAGGAAGTCGGAGTCGTCCAGCGCGGTCAGGTGCACGGCGGTCGTCGTCTCGTACAGCCGCAGCTCGGCGAGCCGCTGCACCTGCGGGTTGAGCCGCGACTGGGACCAGCCGGCGGCCGCCTGCAGCGCGGCCCGCAGCGCCACGGCGCCCGCGACCAGCGCCAGCGACGGCAGCGCGTCCCGGACCCGGCCGGGCGTCGGGCCGGCGCTGAACAGCGCGGTGAGCACGCCGGTCGTCGCCAGCAGCCAGAACGCCGTGAAGACGCCTGCGACGAGGTTGAGGGACACCGTCGCGACCGTGTCGACCCGGCTCGCCCGCCAGGCCAGCCCGGCCGCCTGCGCGATCACCGCCGGCAGCCGCCGCGCGACCGTGCCGAGGCCGGTTTCGGCGAGCTCCTTGTCCTTCTCGTGCCACCGGGGCGCGGTGAGCTCCGGGAGGCCGGACGAGGCGGAGCCTTCGCCGCGCCGCCCGCCGCCCTTCCGGCGGCGGGTCCACCTGGAAGAACGCGGTCGTCCGCCCATATGCCACCCTCCCTGCGTGCACCTGCCCAGGGGCAGTGTGCGCCGTAAGGGGGACGGTGTCCGCTTCATAAGTCACATAGCGCGGTGATTTGTCCGAGCCGACAATCATGCGAGGGATGGACGCGCGGCACCCTCCGCGTTGTCTAAGGTCTACCCATGAACGAGGGCCGGGCGCATCAGCACGCCGCCTACGGGCGGGACCCGTACGGAGACGGGTACGACCCGTACGACGACCCGTACGCGGGGGACCAGCTCGCCGGGGCGCGGTACGACCGGGGCGGGCCGCGCGGCGGGGCGCCGGTCCGGCGCCGCCGGCGGCGGTGGCCGCGGGTGCTCGGCGCCGTCGCGGTCGTGCTGCTGCTGATCGTCGTGGGCGGCTACTTCTACCTGGACTCGCGGCTCAAGCGGGAGTCGGTCCTCGTCGACTACCCGGGGCGCGTCGCCGACACCCCGGGGACGAACTGGCTGATCGTCGGGTCCGACAGCCGGGAGGGCCTGTCGAAGGCCGACCGGAAGCGGCTCGCGACCGGGTTCGCGAGGGGCCGCCGCACCGACTCGATGATGCTGCTGCACTACGGCTCCGGCGGGACGTCCCTCATCAGCCTGCCGCGCGACTCGTACCTGCCGATCCCGGGCCGCGGGTCGAACAAGCTGAACGCGGCGTTCGCGTTCGGCGGCCCCAAGCTGCTCGTGCAGACCGTGGAGAAGGCCACCGGGGTCCACATCGACCACTACGCCGAGATCGGCTTCGGCGGCTTCGTGGGCGTGGTGGACGCCGTCGGAGGCGTCGACATCTGTGTCAAGGACGACATCAAGGACCCCAAGGCGGGCCTCAACCTCAAGGCCGGCTGCCAGACGCTGGACGGCGGGCAGGCGCTCGGCTACGTCCGCACCCGCGCGTTCGCCCGCGCCGACCTCGAGCGCGTGGAGCACCAGCGCCAGTTCTTCGCCGCGCTGATGAAGAAGGCGACCAGCCCGGGGACGATGTTCAACCCGTTCCGCAGCGTGCCGCTGGCGATGAACGCCACGAGCAACTTCCTGGTGGACGAGAACGACCACCTGTACGACCTCGTCCGCATGATGTGGGCGATGAAGGGCGTCAGCGGCGGCGGGGGCGTCACGACGACCGTCCCGATCGGCGGCGGCGGGAGCTCGGCGACGGCCGGGTCGTACATCACGTGGGACAAGGCCAAGGCGGCCAAGCTGTTCGACGCGCTCAAGCAGGACCGGCCGATTCCGCAGGACGTCGTCACCAAGTGACCGCCGCCGGGTGACCGCCGCCGGGTGACGCGGGCGGCGTCCGCGCGGTTACAGTCGGATCATGCCGGAAGAGACGCCGAACGCCGCGAAGCTGGACGAGCTGTCGTCCAAGGAGCTGCACCGCCGCGCGATGGACCTCGCCAGGGAGCGGCGGGACATCGGCTTCCTGTGGGAGCTGCTGCGCGCGATCCCGGCCGCGGCGGCGGTCACCGGCGAGGTCGGCCGCGCCGAGTTCGACCTCCTCCACGGCCTGTCGCTGCTGGAGGAGTTCACCCACGCGGGGGAGGGCGAGGTCGGGGAGGCGCTCAGGCCCCTGTACATCGGGTACATCGCCGAGCACTCCAACGGGACCTGACCCTCTCTTTGCCTGTCGTTGATCTCTGTCCGGCCGCCCCTGGGAAACACTCTGCGTAGGCAGTCGACCGCAGAGGGTGGTTGAAGTGAACAAGAAGCATATGAAGATCGCCGCCATCGCCTTCGTGGCGTGGTACGTCATCAGCAGGCCCGAGGGGGCGGCGCATCTGGTCAACAACGCCCTGAGCGGGCTCGGCAGCGCGGCGGAGTCGTTGTCGCAGTTCATGAGCGCGATCCCGAGCTGACGGACGGCTCGCGGGCCCCGTACCCCCTGCGGTGCGGGGCTTCTTGGCGTCCGGGGCATCAAGCGGTGGCGCGCGCGTCACAGTAAAATCGCGCTTTGCGGGCAGACGCGCCTGGGCACAATTGGATCGGGTCAGTTGTGTCGCGCGCTACGAACCAGGGACGGCGTACGGATGAAGAAGAACCTCCGCTATGTGGCGATCGCCTTCGTCATCTTCTATTTGCTGAGCTCACCGACGGACGCGGCCGGAGTGGTGAACAACGCCTTCGACCAGCTGGGCCAGGCGGGCAACCAGCTCGCCGCCTTCGTGAACGCCTTGGGCAAGTGACCGGCGGGGGCCGATCGGTGGAGTGACGTTCTAGTATCGGCCTCATGTCTGTCTTCGACGTAGAGATCAACGGTCTGCGGGGCGGCTCCGCGGACCTCGCGCAGTACCGGGGCAAGGCCGTGCTCGTCGTCAACGTCGCCTCCAAGTGCGGCCTGACCCCGCAGTACTCCGGCCTGGAGCGGCTGCAGGAGCGGTACGCGGGACGCGGCTTCACCGTCCTCGGCGTCCCCTGCAACCAGTTCATGGGCCAGGAGCCCGGCAGCGCCGAGGAGATCGCCGAGTTCTGCTCGGCGACGTACGGCGTCACGTTCCCGATGACCGAGAAGATCGAGGTCAACGGCGACGGCCGGCACCCCCTCTACCAGGGCCTCGTCGGCGTCCCGGACGCCGGGGGCTACACCGGCGACATCCGGTGGAACTTCGAGAAGTTCCTCATCGCCCCGGACGGCGCGGTCGCGGCCCGGTTCGCGCCGCAGACCGAACCGGAGTCCGCCGAGGTCGTCGCCGCCATCGAGAAGAACCTCCCCGCCTGAGCGCGGCCGCGCCCTCCGCTGCGGCGCGGTGCGGGCCAGGTGTGAATCGCGCCACAGCGGAGCGCGTTTGCGCTCTATTCGATGCCCCGTCTAGCTTGTGATGTCCGACAGGACGCGGAGGTGCCCATGGGCGGCTGGACGGCGAACGACATCCCCGACCTCTCCGGCCGGCGGGCGGTCGTCACCGGGGCCAACAGCGGGATCGGCTACCACACCGCGCTGCAGCTCGCGCGGCACGGCGCGTCCGTCGTGCTGGCCTGCCGCAGCGCCGAGCGCGGCCAGGCCGCCCACGACCGGATCAGGGCCGCCGCGCCCGGCAGCGACCTCACGCTCGGCTCGCTCGACCTCGCCGACCTGTCGTCCGTCCGCGGTTTCGCGGCCCGGTACGGCGCCGACCCGCTGCACATCCTCGTCAACAACGCGGGCGTCATGGCCATCCCGCGCCGCTCCACCGCCGACGGCTTCGAGATGCAGTTCGGCACCAACCACCTCGGCCACTTCGCGCTGACCGGCCTGCTCCTGCCCGCGCTGCGCGCCGCGTCCGCCCGCGTCGTCACGGTGACGTCCGGCTTCGCCTGGACGGGCCGGCTGAACTTCGACGACCTGCAGGGCGAGCGCCGGTACCGCAAGTGGACCGCCTACAGCCAGGCCAAGCTCGCGAACCTCGTCTTCGCCAAGGAGCTGGACCGCCGGGTCCCCGAGCTGACCAGCGTCGCCGCCCACCCGGGCTACGCCGCGACGAACCTCCAGCAGACCGGCCCGAAGATGCAGGGCAGCGCGCTGCTGGAGAAGGCCATGGGCATCGGCAACGCGCTGATGGCCCAGTCCGCGGCCGCGGGCGCGCTGCCGTCCCTGTACGCCGCGACGGCGGACGTCGAGGGCGGCGCCTGCTACGGCCCCAGGCTGCTCCAGTACCGCGGCGCCCCCGCGAAGGTGCCCGCGCCCCCGCAGGCGAACCGCCACGGCGAGCGCCTCTGGGAGGTCTCCGAGGCGCTCACGGGCGTCACCTGCGCCCCCGACCCGAGCGCCCGCGCCTGACCCGACCGCCGGCGGGCGGGTTCACGGGGCGCGGGTGATGTCCCAGTCGAGGGTGGCGGGCAGGGAGCCCTCCAGCATGAGGAGCCAGCGTTTGATCTCGACGCCGGAGCCGCCGCTGTAGCCGCCCAGGCCGTTCGAGGCGACGACGCGGTGGCACGGGACGATCAGGGGGATCGGGTTGCTGCCCATGATCTGCCCGACGACCTGCGCGTGGACGCCGGTGCCGCTGCGGTCGCCCAGCTCTCCGTAGGTGACGACCTTCCCGTACGGGACGGACTCGTACAGCGTCGTGAGGACCTGCCGCTGGGCGTCGGAGGTCAGCCGCCAGTCGATCGGGACGTCGAAGGACTTCAGGTCCCCGGCGAAGTAGTCGCGCAGGGCGGAGAGCGCGGGGGCCAGGCGGCCGGGCGCGTCCACCACCGGCAGGCCGGTGGCCTTCGCCGCGCGGGCGCGCGCCGCCGGGGTGTCGCGGAAGTCGAGCGAGACGACTCCGGTCTCGGTCTCCGCGACGAGCAGGCGGCCGAGCACGGTGTCGACGGTGCCGAACGCGAGGGTCTCGGTCATGGTGCGGCGCTCCTTCCCGGTGTGTCCAGCGTCCCATGCGGGACCGACATCTTCGTGGACACCGGCACACGTCCTCAGGTTGCGGTGAGGACGCGGTGGAGGCGGGCGGCCTCCTCGACCAGGCGGCTGGATCCGCCGCGCGCCGCCGCGTCCGCGACCTCCGGGACGGGGCCCCCGGCGCCGGTGACCTCCGCCAGGCGGGCCGCCAGGGTGATCACGGCCGGGAGGCCCGCCGGGGCGCGCTCGCCCGGTGCGGGCAGGGCGTGCGGGAGGGCGGCGGCGAGGATCGCCCAGACGCCTGCGCAGGCGCCCGCGTCGGCGGCGGCCGTGAGGGCCTTGAGGGTGCGGGGGAGCGGGATGCGGCCCAGCGCGGCGAGCCTGCCGAGGGCGGCGCCCGTCTCGGCCGCCGGGAGCGCGTCCCGGGCGGCGAGGACGAGGAGCGCCTCGACGGCCTTCGCCCGCTGGTCCTGGCCGCGGTGGGCCAGCGTGTACGCGAGGAGGGTCCCGGTGGCGGAGCCCGCGGGGCCGTCGGCCTCGGCCAGGCCCAGCATGACGCCGCCCTGGTTCCAGTCCTCGTCCTGCGTGCCGGCCAGGCACGCGACGAGGTGCGCGGCGACGATGTCGCGGTGGGACGGCAGGACGGCCGGCCAGTGGTCCATGTGGGGCCGGGGGCCCCGCCGGCCGGGTTCGGGGAAAGCGCACAGGCGGCCGATCGCGGAGTCGCCGGGCATCTCCACGATGGACCGGACCTGGGGAGGGAACCGGAGTGCGCGCTCGGCGGCCGTCGCGGCCGGGGCGTCGCGGACGGTGCAGCTGACGACGGGGTCGGCGAGCCCGCCCGCGGCGAGCCAGGACGCGACCGCCCGGCCGGCGTCGGAGGCCAGTCCCTTGGCGCGCACCGCGGCCGCCGGGTCGATCTCGCGCGGGACGCGGAGCATCGCCTGCAGCAGGTCGGCCGGTCCCGGCGCGCGGCCCGCCGCCTCAAGGCGTTCGAGGCGGCCGACCAGGACGTCCGGGTCGATGTGGCCGCTCGCCTCGGTCGGGGTCGCGAGGAGGAGCGGCGCCGTCCCCACGGCCGATGCGATCTCGTGCAGCCTCCAGCTGAGGAACCCTTTCAGCTGCGGGTCGTTCAGCGACCCGGCCGGGTGGGAGCGGCGCATGGCCAGGGCCGCGAAGACGCCGGCGAGGTTGTGCGTCCTGCCAGGGAGCAGCAGGGCCTGCACCGGGAACTGGATCCAGCTCTCCGCGACGTAGCCGCGCATGTAGACGTGATCGTCGGGTCTCGTGATCCACGGCGCCAGGGCGTCGGCGTGCTTGCGGAGCGCCTCGCGGGTGCCGGCGAAATCGCGGTGGGCGAACCCGACCAACGCGGCCACGAAGCGTTCGGTCGCGGGCCAGTCCTCCTCCGTGTGCAGCAGGACGGCGAACTCCTCCGCCAGTTCGCCGAGCGAGCCGATGGGCGCGGGCGCCGCGCGCGGGACGAACGGCGGCGGACCCGCCGGCGGCTCCGCTTCGGCGGCGGCCGTGACCTCGCCGAACGCCGCCGCGATCGCCGCGCGCCGGTCGGCGGGCAGGCCGCCGGCGGCGTCCCGGACCTCCTCGCGGACGGGTTCGCTCGTGCGCGCCGCGTGCCGGATCGCGATCTTCACGGCGCGGTCCCGCAGGTCGACCGCGTCGGAGGTGAAGGCGGCGGTGAGGGCGCGGACCGTGGCGTCGGCCCGGTCGCGCTTGCGGGCCGTCCGGTCGAGCCAGGTCAGCGCGGCCCGGACGAGCTTCCTCTCGGGGCGGAACAGCAGCGCGCCGGCGGCTTCCTCGAACAGGGCCGCGTCCAGGCGCCCCAGGTCGTCGGCCTGCCGGACGTGCCGCAGCGCCAGGTCGGCCACGGTCGGCGGCGCGGCCGGCAGCAGGCGCACGTAGTCGCGGACCCGGGCGGCCGCCTCCTCGCCGGTGGGCGCGAGGGCGTCGTGGAGCCGGACGAACCAGCGCAGGCCGTGGGGGGTGCCGCCGCGCAGGAACCGGCTGACGCAGCCGTCCAGGAGGACCGCGCGTTCGATCCGCCCCGCGCGGGCCAGGCCGGACAGCGAGTCGGCCCAGGTGCATTCGCGGGTCGCGTCCCACCGCGCCCGTGTCGCGTCGGCGGCGAGGGCGGCTCCCACGCCGTCCGCCTCGAACAGCTTCGGCAGGAGCGCGCCGAGGAACGGGTCTTCGCCGAGCGCCTCGGGGCGGGCGCCGATGCTCGCCCAGCCGACCACGAAGCCGTCGGTGGCCGGGGGAGCCGCACCCGCCGCCCTGCAGAGGGCCGCCGCCGCGTGCCAGAGCATCCCGTCGACGTCCGGCACGCGGATCCGCGCGGCGATGCGGTGCGCGACGTCGGCCCGCCACGCGTCCGTCCGGCCGGCCGTGACCGCGGTGAGCGCCCTGCGGAGGGCCGCGTAGCCGTCCGCGCTCCACCACGGGCGCAGCTCCCTGCGGCATATCCACGAGGCCGCGGCGGCGGGCCCGCCGATGGCGCCCGCGCCGGCCACGACGAGGGGCTCGATCATCCTCTGGTCCAGGATTCCGTAGGGCGATGCCGCGCGCATCTCCTTCAGCCGGGCGGGGAGCTCCTCGGCGAGGGCGCGCCGACCGTCGTCGTCGAGGGCGGCGACCAGGCGTGCGACCCGCTCCGGGTCGGCGGCGGCGACCGCCTCGCGGACGCCCTCCCACGCGCTCATCGCCCGGCCTCGGCGGCCCGCGCGGTGTCCATGCCCTGCCCGCCCTGCCCGACCGGCCCGCCCTGCCCGACCGGCCCGCCCTGCCCGACCGGCCCGCCCTGCCCGGTCTCGCGGCGGACGATGCGGGCGGCGAGGACGTGCTTGCACGGCCCGCGCTCACCGCGATGGTCGAACCACCACGGGCACGTGCAGGTGGCGCGGTCGCCGTCGAAGCGGACCTCCCGTTCGCCGCCGTCGGTGAGCACCGTCGCCCTGTCGCCGGAGGTGAACCGCACGGCACCGTCCTCGACGAGCGCCCGCGCAGAGCGCAGCCGCGGGTTGAGCGCGGCGACGCGCGCCGGGTCGTACGGCAGCTCCCGGTGGAAGAACGCGGCCTCGGCGGTGTCGAAGCCGACGCGGCCGGACGTGCCGAGCTGGGTCAGCGCCGCCCTCGTCCGGGCGAGGCCGAGTCCGGAGCGTTCGGACAGGAGGCCGGGTTCCACGCGCGGCTCGAACGACAGCAGCGCGCCGAGCAGGTCGGCGTCTCCGGCGGCCTGGTCGGTGGAGATGTCCTCCAGGACGGCGCCTTCACCGGAGAAGCCGCGCGAATGCCGGGGAGACAGGGTGAGGACGTAGCGCATCCCAGGAAGTTCGAGCTCCCACACGCTCGACACGGGGCCGCTGCCGTTGGAGACGGCCGGCCCGTACGCGCGCATGGCCTTGGCGAAGCGCAGCAGCGGCAGCATCGTCCGCAGACGGTCGGGCCCCGCCAGGCACACCGCGCCCGGCACCGGACGGGACGACATCCGCATCGTCCGCCCGGCGGGCACCACCCACAGCGCCTCCCGCGCGCGCTTGGGCAGCGACCGCAGGAACCGCACCGCGTCCGGACCCTTGAGTTCGCCCCTGAGGTCGAACCCCGCCGTGATGACCTGGACCTCGGCGAACCCGCGGAGCCACCGGTCGGGCAGCGGCACCTTCTTCTCCACGACCGCGCCGTCCATCGTGGTCACGGCGAGTTCCTCGGCGCCGACCGCCAGGTGCAGCGGATCGGACCCGCCGACGCGGGCGAGGGCCTCGCGCAAGGGGCCGTTGACGTCGACGTTGGTCGTGCCGCGCTCGTGGACCTCGCCGTCCAGCGCCGGTTCCAGCACGTCCAGCCTGGCGTAGACGCCGCCGCACGCGGAGAACGACTCCATCCGGATCCGGTCGCCGTTGCAGGTGACGACCGGGTCGCGGAAGGACGTCGGCCGCGGCTGGAAGTACCGGGTCTGGGCGACGTCGGCCAGCGCGAGCAGCGCCGCCGCGGCCGGGGCCGCCTGGGTGAGCACGCCGCTGAAGAAGTGCGGGTGCGCCTGCGGCCCGCTGCTCGTCGTCCCGCCGGACGTGGACAGGCCGAGAAGGCCCGAGTCCAGCCCGGACGGCCGCGTGTAGGTGTACGACTGCGCGGCTCCGGCCGCCACTGTGCTGCTCGCCATGCCGCAGAACGTAGAGCGCCCCTCGGACAAATCCCGCGATCAGCCGAGCTGCCCCGGGAAGAGCAGCGACAACTCCCGCGGGTAGGCGCCGATCAGGCGGAGTTCGTCGTCGGTGAGCGGCCGGCCCGTCTGGGCGTTGCACAGCTGGACGAGCTTGAACGAGAGGTCCTCGTCCACCGGCTCGACGCCGAGGCCGTCCATGACGTGCCTGAAACCGGCCTTGCCGCCGTACTCGCCGGTGAGGACGACGCGTCCGCGGCGGGTGTGCCAGTCGTCCGGGAACGGGCCGAGGGTCTCCTCGTCGTACAGCTCGTAGTTGCCGTGGTCCTTCAGCGCGCCGTCCGCGTGGATGCCGGACTCGTGCGCGAACGCGTTCCGCCCCACGCCGACCTGGTTGTAGGGGAGCGGCTGGCCGAACGCGTAGCTCGCCCACAGCGCGAACCGCCGCGCCCACGACAGGTCGATCGGGTCGCCGATCTCGATGCCGCGGTCCTGCAGCCCGAACCCGTGCCGGAACGCGAGGATGGTGGACAGCAGGTCGGCGTTGCCCGACCGCTCGCCGATCCCGTTCACGCACGTGTTGATCCACGCGTCCTGGCCCGCGTCCAGGTCGCCCAGCGCCCCGCTCACCGAGTTGGCGACCGCCAGGCCGAGGTCGTTGTGGCAGTGGGTCTCGACCGGCATCCCCACGGCCGAAGCCAGCTCGGCGAAGCGCTCCCTGATCCGGTCCGGCGTGTCGCCCCCGATGGTGTCGCAGTACCGGACGCGGTCGGCGCCGGCCTCCTTCGCGGCCAGCGCGAACTCCTTGAGGAAGCCGTCGTCGGTGCGGGAGCCGTCCTCGGCGTTGACCCCGACGGTCCGCGCCCCGCCCGCCTTGGCCGCGCGGACCGCCGCGACCATCTCCCGGATGATCGCGTCCCGGTCCAGCCTGCCCCGGAACTTGTTCGCGATCATGTAGTCGGACGTCGAGATCGACAGGTTGTAGTGGGCCAGGCCGGCGCCGCCGGCGCGCACGGCGGCGGCCTTCTCCACGTCCTGCGCGACGCCCCGGCACCAGCCGGACAGCCGCAGCCCGCCGAACGCGCCCGCCTCCGCCAGCGCGATCTGCGCCCGCACGTAGGGCGCCTCGTGGAACAGGAACGGGAACCCGATCTCCGACTGCGCCGCGCCGAGCCGTCCCAGGTAGAAGTTGACCATCGTCTTGCCGAACTTGGACAGCCCTGTCCGGGCCGTCTGGACGCCGTCGCGGTTGGTGACGTCCAGGAAGTGAATCTGAGGCATGCCTTCAGATTGACACCGTCATCTACATGTATCAATATTGACGATAATCAATATGAAGAGCCGGTGAACATGGAGAACGACCAGGTCAGCGGGTGGATCGACGCGAAGACCGCCGCCGAGCGGCTCGGTGTGAAGCCCGCCACGCTGTACGCGTACGTGAGCCGGGGCGTGCTGCGCCGCAGGCGCGCCCCGGACGGGCGGCGCAGCCTCTTCGACGCCGCCCAGGTGGAGGAGCTGGCCCGGCGCGGGAAGCCGCGCCGCCCGCCCGGCCCGGGGGAGCAGGCGATCGAGTCGGCGGTCACCGCGCTCGGTGCGGACCGCCACTTCTACCGGGGACGCGACGCCCTGGGCATGGCGGAGACCGGCACCTTCGAGGACGCCGCCGCCTGGCTCTGGACCGGCGAGGACGCGGACGCCGGGCCCTGGCGGCCCCGCGCGGACGGCGTCGCGGCGGCCGTCGCCGCCCAGTCGGGCCTGCCCGCCGGCCTCCTCCCGCTCGACCGCCTCCAGCTGATCGTCACGGCGCTCGCCGTCGCCGACCCGCTGCGCCACCACCTCGACCCCGAGGGCGTCACCGCGACCGGGCGGGCGCTGATCTCCGGCCTCGTCGAGGCGCTGCCGCCGGCCGCCGGGCGCCCCGCCGCGGGCGGCGGGATCGCCGAGCGGCTCTGGACCCGCCTGTGCCCGCACCCGCCGGAACCCGGCCTGCTGCGCGCCTTCGAGGCCGCCATGATCCTGCTCGCCGACCACGAGCTCGCCGCGTCCACGGTCGCCGCGCGCGTCGCCGCCTCGGTGCGCGCCGACCCGTACGCGGTCGTCGCCTCCGGGCTCGGCGTCCTGAGCGGCCCGCTGCACGGCGGCGCGTCCTACGGCGCGGAGCGGCTGATCGCCGAGGCCGCCGACCCGGCGGCGGCGCCCCGGGTGGTCGGGGAGCGGCTGCGCGCGGGCGAACGCGTCCCCGGCTTCGGGCACGGCGTCTACAAGTCGGGCGACGCCCGCTTCACCCTGCTGATGGGCATGGTCCGCGCCGCGGCGCCCGGGCACGAGCGGCTGGCCGCGGCCGACGCGGTCCTCGCCGAGGCCGCGCGCCGCCGCCTGCCCGAGCCCAACGTCGACTTCGCGCTGGCGGCGCTCGGCGCGGTCGCCGGCCTCGTCCCCGGCGCCGGGGAGGCGGTCTTCGCCGTCGCGCGCACCGCCGGATGGCTCGCGCACGCGCTGGAGGAGTACGGCCGGCGGGGCCCGCTGCGCCCCCGCGCCGTCTACGTGGGTCCGCCGCCCGGCTGACCTCCCGCCCTGGCACGGGGTCGGGGCGGCATCACGCGGAGGCGGGGGTAGGCTCGGTGCCGTGCGACGCTTCCTCACCCCGGGCTGGCTAGGGCTGCACGCCCTGGCCATCGTGCTGTGCGGCGCGTTCCTCGGGTTCGGCTGGTGGCAGTTCGACCGCGCCCAGGCGGGCAACGACCGCAGCTGGGCCTACACCTTCGAATGGCCGATCTTCGCGATCTTCGTGATCGTGATGTGGGTCAAGATGATCCGGGACGAGCGGGCCGGCTCCGAGCCCGCCCCCAAGGTGGTCGAGGAGCCCGCCGAGGCCGAGGTCAAGCGGGAGATCATCAAGCGGCACGAGGAAGAGGACCCCGCCCTCGCGGCCTACAACCGCTACCTCGCCCGGCTCAACTCCGAGGGCCGCGGGCGCCGCTGACCCCTCGCGCGGGCCCGCTCGGCGCGCCGGCCCGCTGAACGAAAGGTGTGCTCCTGTGGAAGGCGCGGTCACCAGGTACCGGATCCTGGCGCTGATCGTCGGCACGCTGCTGGTGCTGCTGACGATCGGGATGGTCCTCAAGTACGGGCCGACCGACATGCCGGAGATGGTGGCGATCGTGTCGCCGATCCACGGCCTCTTCTACATGGTCTACGTGGCGCTGGCCTTCGACCTGTGGCGGCGCACCGGCTGGCGGGCCGGCCGGATGGTGCTGATCGTGCTGGGCGGCGTCGTGCCGCTGATGACCTTCTTCGTCGAGCGCAAGATCGTCCGCGAGGCGCGCGCGCTGCCGGCCGCCAAGGACGGGGCCGAGGCCGGCAAGGGAGCCGAGGCGGGCGTCTGATCCGCCCCGGGGGGCTGGTGCCCGGCGGCCTCTCTCACATACGTTTGACTCAGTCAAACGTTAGGAGGGTCGCAGCATGGAGGTGACCGCCGAGGACATCGGAACGGTCCGCGCGTTCAACCGCTTCTACACCGGCGTCATGGGGGTGCTCGGCGAGGGGCTCGTCCGGTCCCCCTACTCGCTGACCGAGGCCCGGGTGATCTTCGAGCTGGCCCAGCGGGAGGACGCCGAGGTCCTCGCGCTGCGCCGCGCGCTCGATCTCGACGCCGGCTACCTCAGCCGGATGCTGGCCCGGTTCGAGGCCGACGGCCTGGTCGTGCGCGAGCGCGCCGCGGGCGACGCCCGCCGCCAGATCGCCCGGCTCACGCCCCGCGGCCGCGAGGTGTTCGCCATGCTGGACGAGCGGACCGCCGCCGAGATCCGCGGGCTGCTGGACGGGCTGCCCGCCGCCGACCGCGGCCGCCTGCTCGCCGCGATGCGCACCGTCCACGGCATCCTCGGCGACCGCGCGCGACCGGAGGACGGCCCGGTCCTGCGCCCGCTGCGCCCCGGCGACCTCGGCTGGGTCGTCGAGCGCAACGGCGCGCTCTACGACGAGGAATGCGGCTGGGACCGCACCTACGAGGCCCTGGTCGCCTCGGTCGTCGCCGACTACGTGCGCGACCACGACCCGGAGCGGGAGAACGCCTGGATCGCCGAGTCGGGCGGCGTCCGCGTGGGCGCGGTGTTCTGCGTCAAGCGTGAGGAGGACGTCGCGCAGCTCCGGCTGCTGCACGTCGAGCCGGACGCCCGCGGCACGGGGGTGGGGGCCGCGCTCGTCGACGCGTGCGTCCGCTTCGCCGCCGAGGCCGGCTACGCGGAGATCATGCTGTGGACGACGGCGCTGCAGCGCGCGGCGCACCGGCTCTACGAGCGGGCCGGGTTCGTCCTGGAGGACGAGGAGCCGCCCGTGGAGCGCTTCGGGGACGTCGTCCACGGGCAGGTCTGGCGCAAGAAGCTGTGAGCCGGGCCCGTGGAGGCGGTGCGCCCCCACGGGCCGGTTCCGCAGCGATCCCTTACTGCGTCGGCGGCCGGGACGGGGGTCGGACGGAGTTCCGGCCGCCTGTGCACTACCGGCGTGCCGCCGGTTCCTCTGGGGGCTGATTCCCACCTCCCTTCCGGTGCGGCCGGGCGGGCGTGACTCCGCCCGGCGGCGGGGGGAGGGCGCCGTGCGGCGCCCGTGAGCCGGTCGCCGGACCGGTCCGGTACGGCCGAGGACCCGAGGTGTGTCGCCGCGCGCCGCCGTCCCCGCGCCCGCTGGGGGACGGGTGGCGGGGCGGTGCGCCGGGAACGCCCTCGGCCGCACGGACCGGGCCGCGAGGGGAGGGGGAGGCGGGGACGGCCGGCCGGACCTCGCGCTCTGTGCGCCGCATCGCCAGCCTCCTCGCTCTCGACCTGGGGCTTTGCCGCCCCGAGTACCTCTCGTTCACCGTGTGTCACGATCTCATTGCGTTAAGTACCCGCGCGTCATGCGCGCGTAAACGCGCGCCGCGCAAAGAATCAAGATCACGAAGCGGACTTTGCCCGCGCATTGCCCGCGCGGCGGTCACCCGCGGGGGCTGAGGTCCTCGGCGGCCATCGCCAGCAGCACCAGGGCGTCGTGCTCGGCGGTGCCGGGCTCGGCCTGGTAGACCAGCATCCGCTGCCCGCCGCCGGCGATGCCCAGCACCTCGTTGGCCAGGGTCAGCGACCCGATCACCGGGTGCCGGAACGCGGTCTCCCCGCCGCGTTTGACGAGCACCTCGTGCCGGCGCCACAGCTCGGCGAACTCCGCGCTCGCCGCGGACAGCTCGGCGACCAGCGCCGCGGCCGGCCCGGCGGCGGTCAGCTCGGCGGTGCGCAGGTGCGCGACGCTGTTGCGGGCCACCCGGTCCCAGTCGGCGAACAGCGTCCGCGCGGCCGGATGCAGGAAGGTGTAGCGGATCGTGTTGCGCTGCCCGGGCGGCCAGTCGCCGAGCCCGCTCATCAGAGCGAGGCCCTCGGGGTTCGCCGCGAGCACGTCGTTGACCTCGTCGAGCACGTAGGCGGGGCTGGGCCGCAGCGAGTCCAGCATCAGCAGCGTGCCGGGGCGGACGGGCCGGGGCGCCGCGGGCCGGCGGCGGGGCGTCCGCCCGGCGACCCTGTCCGCGAGGCCGAGCAGGTGGGCGTGCTCGTCGTCGCTGAGGCGCAGCGCGCGGGCCAGCGCGTCCAGCACCGAGTCGCTGGGCGAGGTCTCGCGTCCCTGCTCGATCCGGGTGTAGTAGTCGACGCTCACCCCGGCGAGCGCGGCCAGTTCCTCGCGGCGCAGCCCGGGGTTGCGCCGGGGGCGCGGCCCGATGGGCAGCCCGACGTCGGCGGGGCCGATCCGCCCCCGCCGGACCCGCAGGAACTCGGCCATCGCGTTCATGCCTCCGAGTCTGCCACCGGAGGCCGCCGTCCTGGGTGGCCGTGTCGCACCCAGGTATCGCGCGGCCTTCCGGACCCCCGGAGCGGCGGCGCAGACTCGGCGCATGACCGACGCAATGATCATCGGAGGCGGTTCCGGCATGGGCCTGGCCCTCGCCCGGACGCTGCTCGCCGAAGGCAGGGAAGTGACCATCGTGGGCCGGTCCGAGGACCGCCTCGCCGCCGCCGCAGCGGAACTGGGGCAAGAGGACGGGAAGCTCGGCGCGATGCGCGCCGACATCGGCCGCGAGGAGGACGTGGCCGAGTTGTTCGCCCGCGTGGGGAAGGTGGAGCACGTGGCCGTCACGGCCGCGGACGCGACCGGCGTGTACGGCCCCACCGCCGACGTCCCCACGCAGACCGCCCGATCCTTCGTGGACGCCAAGCTCCTGGGCGCCTGGCTGGTCGCCAAGCACGGAGCCGGCCGCGTGACCGGGTCGATCACCTACACCTCGGGCATCAACGCCTACCGTCCGAACGGCTCGAACACGATCGTGGCCGCCGCCAACGGAGCGCTCGCTTCCCTGGCGTACGGCCTGGCGGTCGAACTGGCCCCCGTCCGGGTGAACGTCATCTCGCCCGGCTGGGTCGACACCCCCATCTGGGAGCAGCTCGCCATGGACAAGCGGGCGGCCTTCACCGACCTGGCCGCCCGCCTCCCCGCCCGCCGCATCGGCACCCCCCAGGACATCGCCCAGGCGTTCACATCGGTGATGGCCAACACCTTCATGACCGGCGCCGTCCTGCACGTGGACGGCGGCCACCGCCTCACCTGACCGCCCGCCCCCGGCTCCCGGCCGCCCGCGCGGGGTGATCGCTCAGAGCGAACGTTGCTGCGGAAACAAATTCGTGCTCCGTTTTCTTGAGTGTGTATGACTCAACTTGAGGTTGGGTCGTCGACGGACTTGGAGCTGAGCATGAGCGAAACCCTGACGCTGCCGGTGCTGCCCCTGGAGGACGGGGTCGTTCTGCCCGGCATGGTGGTTCCCCTCGACCTGTCCGAGAACGCGGAGGTCAGGGCGGCCATCGAGGCCGCGCGGGCGGCGGCCCAGTCCCGGGGACCGGGCATCCGGTCGGCGAGCAAGCCGCGGGTGCTGCTGGTGCCCCGGCTGAACGGGCGGTACGCCGCGGTCGGCACGCTCGGCGTGATCGAGCAGGAGGGGCGGCTGCCGACCGGCGAGCCGGGGGCGGTCGTCCGCGGCGTGTCGCGCGTGCGGATCGGGACCGGGACCACCGGGCCCGGCGCGGCCCTGTGGGTCGAGGGCACCGTGGTCGAGGCGCCGCCGGCGTCCGGGCGGGCCCAGGAGCTGGCCAAGGAGTACAAGGGCCTGGTCAGCGCGATCCTGCAGAAGCGGGGCGCCTGGCAGGTCGTGGACGTCGTGCAGAAGATCGACGACCCGTCCACGCTGGCGGACAACGCCGGGTACGCGCCGTACCTGACCGACGAGCAGAAGATCGAGGTCCTGGAGACCCTCGACGTGGCCGAGCGGCTGGAGCTGCTCATCGGCTGGACGCGCGACCACCTCGCCGAGCTGGACGTGGCGGAGACGATCCGCAAGGACGTCCAGGAGGGCATGGAGAAGACGCAGCGGGAGTTCCTGCTGCGGCAGCAGCAGGAGGCCATCCGCAAGGAGCTGGCCGAGCTGAACGGCGACCCCGCCGACGAGGAGGACGACTACCGGGCCCGGATCGAGGCCGCGAACCTCCCCGAGAAGGTGCGCGAGGCCGCGCTGAAGGAGGTCGACAAGCTGGAGCGGTCGTCCGACGCCTCGCCGGAGGGCGGCTGGATCCGCACGTGGCTCGACACGGTGCTCGACATCCCGTGGAACGAGCGCACGGAGGACGCCTACGACATCGCCGGCGCCCGGGAGATCCTGGACGCCGACCACGCCGGGCTGGACGACGTCAAGGAGCGCATCGTCGAGTACCTCGCCGTGCGCAAGCGGCGCGAGGAGCGCGGCCTCGGCGTCATCGGCGGGCGCCGCAGCGGCGCCGTCCTGGCCCTGACCGGGCCTCCCGGGGTCGGCAAGACCTCGCTCGGCGAGTCGGTCGCGCGGGCCATGGGACGCAAGTTCGTCCGTGTCGCGCTGGGCGGCGTCAGGGACGAGGCCGAGATCCGCGGCCACCGCCGCACCTACGTCGGCGCGCTGCCCGGACGCATCGTCCGCGCCATCCGCGAGGCCGGCTCGATGAACCCGGTCGTCCTGCTGGACGAGGTCGACAAGGTCGGCGCCGACTACCGGGGCGACCCGACGGCGGCGCTGCTGGAGGTCCTCGACCCCGAGCAGAACCACACCTTCCGGGACCACTACCTGGAGGTCGAGCTCGACCTGAGCGATGTGCTGTTCCTCGCCACGGCGAACGTGGTCGAGGCCATCCCCGGCCCGCTGCTGGACCGGATGGAGCTGGTCGAGCTCGACGGCTACACCGAGCACGAGAAGGTCACCATCGCCCGCGACCACCTGCTGCCGCGCCAGCTCGACAAGGCCGGGCTGGAGGCGTCCGAGGTGACGTTCGGCGACGACGCGCTGCGGCTGCTGGCGGCCGAGTACACCCGGGAGGCCGGCGTCCGGTCCCTGGACCGCTCGATCGCGCGCGTGCTGCGGAAGATCGCCGCGAACGTGGCGCTGGAGAAGGCGACCCTGCCGGTCCACGTCGGCGCGGCCGACCTCAAGGACTACCTGGGCCGCCCCAGGTTCACCCCGGAGGTCGAGCTGAGCCGGAACGAGCGCCGCACCGGCGTGCCGGGGGTGGCGACGGGCCTCGCGGTCACCGGCGCGGGCGGCGACGTCCTCTACATCGAGGCGTCGCTGGCCGACAAGGAGACCGGCGACACCGGCGTGACGCTCACCGGGCAGCTCGGCGACGTCATGAAGGAGTCGGCCCGGATCGCGCTGTCCTACCTGCGCTCGCGCGGCGCGGAGCTGGAGCTGCCGGTCGGCGACCTGAAGGACCGCGGCGTGCACGTCCACGTGCCCGCCGGCGCGATCCCGAAGGACGGCCCGAGCGCCGGCATCACGATGACGACGGCCCTGGCGTCGCTGCTGTCGGGGCGGCCGGTCCGCGCGGACGTGGCGATGACCGGCGAGGTGTCGCTGACCGGGCGGGTCCTGCCGATCGGCGGCCTGAAGCAGAAGCTGCTGGCCGCGTCCCGGCTCGGCATCACGACCGCGATCGTGCCGAAGCGCAACGAGCCCGACCTCGAGGACGTCCCGGCGGAGGTGCTGGAGAACATGACGGTCTTCACCGTCAGCGACGTCCGCGAGGTGCTGGACCTGGCCCTGGAGCCGGCCACCACCGCGGTGGCGGCCTGACGGAGCCGGACGCCCGCGCCGATCCGGCGCGTGCGTTCGCATGCCCGGATTCGGTCCTGCCCGTAATCCCGGGCCGCGCATAGTCCGGGACCGGGCGGGGACCTGCCGCCGGGTGTTGGTGGAAATGTGGCAGCCCGCGGCGCCGGGCGAACGGGTCCCGTGGTACATCGTCGCCCTGCGCGTGCTCGTCGTCCTGGTGGCGCTGGGCCTGCTCGGCGTCTTCTTCTACTTCGCGTTCAGGCTCACCCTGACGCCCGTGCACGACAACGGCCAGGCGGGCGGCAACACCGATCCGGGCCGCTCGCTGCGCTTCTACCTGGACCGCCCCACCAAGGAGGCCGCCCTCCAGATAGGCGGCAACCTCCTGCTCCTCGCCCCCCTCGGCGTGCTCCTCCCGGTCGTCTGGACGACCCTGCGCGGCCCCATACGCCTGGCCCTCCTCACCGGGATGCTCTCCCTGGCCATCGAGACCGTGCAGGGCTTCCTGGTGATGGGCCGGGCCTTCGACATAGACGACGTCATCCTCAACGTCGCCGGCGTGGTGATCGCCTACGTCTTCGTTGGCCGCCGCCTCTCAAAATCCCTCCGCGGCTCCTAGCGCGGGGTCAGGTGGAAGACTCTCAGTTCGCGGTGGGCTCGTTCCACGTAGCTGTCGTAGACGGGCCAGACGGCTGTTAGGCGGGGCCAGATCTCCTTGCGTTCCGCGTCGTCCAGGAGGTGGGCGGTCACCGGGGTGGTGCGGCCCTGGAAGCTGACCTCGGCCTCGGGGGTCTTGATGAGGTTGCCGGTCCAGGCCGGGTGCTTCTCGCGGCCGAAGTTGGAGCCGACGACGTACCAGCCGCCGACCGGGTCGGGCAGGCAGGCGAGCGGGGTCCGGCGGGGGAGGCCGGTCACGGCGCCGGTCGTGGTCAGCACGAGGCTCGGGACGAGGAGCTGGCCGAGCAGGAGCCTGCCGCCGGTCATCCTGTGCAGCATCCGGTCGATCGGCGGGACGACCCTGGGTCCCACCTTGGCGAACCACGCGGCGCCCGAGACCCGGTGGAACACGGGCCCGAGGGTGCGCTGGACCAGGGTCGGCGCCGACGCGCCCTCGGGGGCGAGCCGCCCGGCCCGGCGCGGGTTCAGGTGGCCGTTGGCGGCCAGCCAGCGCAGCGCGTCGGCGACGGTCTCCTCGACGGGGCGGAGGGTGAGGTCGAGCGCCTCCAGGATGGGGCGGTCGTCGGTCGGGACGAGCGTGACCATGAACTCGGCGGCGTCGCGGGTGAGCGGGTAGTCGAAACGGCGGACGCGCTTGGCCGCGTCCAAGGCGGAGCCCAGCCCGAGCATCACGCGGGACGGGACGCGGACGCGGCGGCACCGCACGCCGGTGAGGCGGTCGCACAGGTCGGCGTACTGCGGCCAGGTCAGGTAGTGGCCGCCGAGAACCCAGCGGCTCGGTCCCTGGCGGGCCTCCACGGAACGTGCCAGCGCCTCGCCGAGGTCGCGGACGTCGATGACCGAGACCCCGCCGCCCGGCAGCGGCCACACCTTGCCGAGCGCGGCGGCGAGGCCCTCCATCAGCGCGTCGAGCGCCGGCTGGTCCGGCCCGCACACGCCGCCCGGATACACGATCGTGACCGGCGCGCCGTCCGCCTGGAGGCCGCGCACGTAGCGCTCGGCCGCGAGCTTCGACCTGCCGTAGGCGGTGCGCGGGCTCGCCAGGGCGTCGTTCGCCGTGATGACCGTGCCGGACGGCGGCACGAACACCGCGACCGTCGACACGTGGACCACCGGGGACAGGCCCTGCGCGACGGCGCCGCCGACCACGTTGCGCGTGCCCCGGACGTTCACCTCGACCAGGTCGCGGTCGCCTCCGGTCACGTCGATCGCGGCGGCGGCGTGGATCGCGGCGTCGCAGCCGGCGAGCGCCGCCGAGACCGCGTCCGCGTCCAGCATGTCGCCGGTGACGAGTTCGACGTCCGCGGCGGCCGCTCCGACCGAGGCCAGGACCCCGGCGGCCCTGCCGGGGTCGCGGACGAGGGCGCGCGGCCGGTGCCCGGCGGCCAGGAGGGCGCGGACGGTGTGGGACCCGACGAACCCCGAGGCGCCGCTGACGAAGATCCGCATGGGGCAAAACTAGCGCTTGGTATTGGCGGTGCGACAGCCCGGGCCCCGGGTGGCCGCGGCATTTTCGGACGCCTCGATTACCCGCGGCCGGACGGTTCGTCATTGACGCTCTCTGGAACGGTCCATCACACTCGTGACTCACCTGTCCGGCGACCGGGAGGAGATCGATGAGGATCGGACTGGCCGGCGCGGGGCGCATCGGTGCGCGCCACGCCGCCGCCCTCTGCGCACTGCCCGAGGTGGACGCCCTGGTCATCGCCGACGCGGACGCCGCCCGCGCGCGCGATCTCGCGGCCCGCCTCCCGTCCCCGGCGCGGGCGGCCGGCGCGGTCGCCGAACTGTTCGCCTGCGGCCTCGACGGGCTGGTCGTCGCCGCGGCCACCGACGCGCACGCGGCCCTGGTGGAGCGGGCCGTCGCCGCGCGGATCCCCGTCTTCTGCGAGAAGCCGCTCGCCTCGGATATTGATGGAACGTTCCAAGTCGTGGCGGCGGCGGCCGCGGCCGGCGTCCCGGTGCAGGTCGGCTTCCAGCGCAGGTTCGACGCGGGGAACGCGGCGGCGCGCGAAGCCCTCGCGTCCGGGCGGCTCGGCTGGCTGCACACGATCCGGTCCTGCAGCTTCGACCCGTCGCCGCCGCCCGCCGAGTACGTCCCGACGTCCGGCGGGCTCTTCCGTGACTGCGTCATCCACGACCTGGACCTCATCCGGTTCGTCACCGGGCGCGAGATCGTCCGCGTGATGGCCTCCGGCGCCAACCGGGGCGAGGACTTCTTCCGCGAGTGCGGCGACATCGACACCGGGTCCGCGCTGCTCGTCCTGGACGACGGGACGCTCGGCGTCGTCTCCGCCACCCGCTACAACGCCGCCGGCTACGACGCGCGGCTGGAGCTGTTCGGCTCCAAGGACAGCGTCGTCACCGGCATGGACGACCGGACGCCCGCGACCCCGCTGCCCGAGCGGGACGCCGAGCCGAAGCACGCCTACAGCGGTTTCATGGAGCGCTTCTCCGACGCCTACGACGCCGAGATCCGGGCGTTCGTGGACGTGGCGGCGGGCCGCCGCGCCAACCCCTGCCCGCCGGAGGACGCCCTGGAGGCGTTCTACCTCGCCGAGGCGTGCGAGCTGTCCATGCGCGAGGGCCGGGTCGTCGGCGCCGAGGAAGTGCGGCGATGAGCTTCGACCTCATCACGATGGGGCGGGTGAGCGTCGACGTCTACCCGGACCAGGTCGGCGTCCCGCTGGAGGACGTCGAGTCGTTCGGCAAGTACCTCGGCGGCAGCCCCACCAACGTCGCCGTGGCGGCGGCCAGGTACGGCCGCCGGGCCGCCGTCGTCACCCGCACCGGCGACGACCCCTTCGGGCGGTTCGTCCGCAAGGCGCTCCGGGGGTACGGCGTGGACGACCGGTACGTCACGGCCGTCCCCGGCCTGCCGACACCGCTGGCCTTCTGCGAGATCTTCCCGCCGGACGAGTTCCCGCTGTACTTCTACCGCTATCCCAAGGCCCCCGACCTGGAGATCCGTCCGGACGAGCTGGACCTGGAGGCGATCCGTGAGGCCCGCATCGTGTGGGCCACCGTCACGGGCCTGTCCCAGGAGCCCAGCCGCGCCGCGACCCTGGCGGCGATGACCGAGCACCCCGGGCAGACCGTCATCGACCTCGATTACAGGCCGATGCTCTGGGACGACCCAGGGGAGGCGCCGCACTGGGCCGGGCTCGCCTTGGCGCAGGCCGAGGTCGCCGTGGGCAACCTCGACGAATGCGAGGTCGCGGTAGGGGAGAGGGAGCCGCTGGCCGCCGCCCGCGCGATCCTCGAACGAGGCCCCGAACTCGCCATCGTGAAGATGGGCCCGGACGGCGTCCTCGCCGCGACCGCCGGCGAGACCGTGCGGGTGCCCCCCGTCGAGGTCGACGTCGTCAACGGGCTCGGTGCGGGCGACGCGTTCGGCGGCGCGATCTGCCACGGCCTCCTCGCCGGATGGGACCTGCCGCGCCTGATCGGGTTCGCGGGCGCCGCCGGGGCGATCGTCGCGTCCCGCATCGCCTGCTCCGCCGCGATGCCCGCGCAGGACGAGGTCGAAGCACTTCTCAAGGAGACCGGATGAAGTACCACCTGCCCGCCGGCACCGCCGCGGAAGGCCCGTACGGGCTCGTCGTCACCCCCGAGTCGGCCGGCTGGACGCATTCGTCGCTGCGCGTCCTCGACCTGCCGGACGGCGGCGAGCACACTTTCGCCACCGGCGAGTTCGAGACGATCGTGCTGCCGCTGGCCGGATCGTGCGCCGTCGAATGCGACGGCTCCCGGTTCGAGCTGGCGGGACGCGACGACGTGTTCAGCCGGGTCAGCGACTTCGCCTACGTCCCGCGCGACGCGCGGGTCACCGTGCGGGGGCGCGGCCGGTTCGCGCTGGCCGGCGCCCGCTGCGCGACGCGGCTGGAGCCGCGCTACGGGCCCGCCGAGAAGGTGCCCGTGGAACTGCGCGGGGCGGGGCCGGCGAGCCGCCAGGTCAACAACTTCGGGACGCCCGAGGGGTTCCCGTTCGCCGAGAAGCTCATCGCCTGCGAGGTGCTGACGCCGGGCGGCTGCTGGTCGTCGTTCCCGCCGCACAAGCACGACGAGGACCGGCCCGGCGAATCGGTGCTGGAGGAGATCTACTACTTCGAGGTCGCCCGGGACGGCATGGGCTACCAGCGCGTCTACGGCTCGCCCGGCCGCCCCATCGACGTGCTCGCGGAGGTCCGCAGCGGGGACGCCGTGCTGATCCCGCACGGCTGGCACGGCCCGTCGATGGCCCCGCCGGGGCACGACCTCTACTACCTGAACGTGATGGCGGGCCCGTCCCCGGAACGGGCCTGGAAGATCTGCGACGACCCGGCGCACGCGTGGATCCGCGGCACCTGGGCCGGTCAGGAGGTCGACGCCCGCCTCCCGCTGACCTCGGCGGACGGGCGCCCCTGACGCACCGCGGTCCGGCCGCTGCCGAATTGTGAGCGGCACGGGATCCCAGACCGCCGCGATCTATGGTCAACTCCTCAGAACGAACATCAGGGGAGAAACGGAGTGCAGCCGATGAGAGGCGTTGTCGCGCGCGGGTCGTCCAGGGGCCTCGCGGTGCTCGCCGCCGCGGCCCTGCTGGCGCTGAGCGCCTGCAGCAGCTCGGGCGGGAAGAAGTCCGAGGAGGCGCCCGAGGGCGCCGGCCCCCGGATGAAGATCGCGATGGTGACCCACTCGGGCGCCGGCGACACGTTCTGGGACATCGTGCAGAAGGGCGCCAAGGCCGCCGCCGCCAAGGACAACGTCGAGTTCCTGTACTCGGCGGACCCGGACGGCGGCAAGCAGGCCCAGCTCGTCCAGGCCGCGATCGACAAGAAGGTCGACGGCATCATCGTGACGCTGGCCAAGCCGGACGCGATGAAGGACGTGCTGGCCCGCGCCGCCGCCGCGAAGATCCCGGTCGTGTCGATCAACTCCGGCGCGGAGGAGTCGGCGAAGCTCGGCGCGATCGCGCACTTCGGGCAGGACGAGTCCGTCGCCGGCGAGGCGGCCGGGACCGAGCTCGGCGAGATCGGCGCGAAGAAGGCGCTGTGCGTCATCCACGAGCAGGGCAACGTCGGCCTGGAGGCCCGCTGCGCCGGCGCGAAGAAGACGTTCGGCGGCGACCTGGAGAACCTGTTCGTCCAGGGCACCAACATGCCGGACGTCAAGTCGTCCATCACCGCCAAGCTCCAGTCGGACAAGAGCATCGACGGGATCCTGACGCTCGGCGCCCCGTTCGCGGCGACCGCCGTCGACTCGGTCAAGGAGACCGGCAGCAAGGCCAGGATCGGCACGTTCGACCTGAACAAGGACCTCATCGCCTCGCTCAAGGCGGGCGACATCGAGTTCGCCGTCGACCAGCAGCCCTACCTGCAGGGCTACGAGGCCGTCGACGAGCTGTGGCTGCTGAAGAACAACGGCAACGTCCTCGGCGGCGGGCGCCCGGTCCTGACCGGTCCCGCGATCGTCACCAAGGAGAACGCGAGCGGACTGGAGGCGTTCGCGAACCGGGGGACGCGATGACGCAGGCGGTCACCGAGCCGCCCCCGGTGGCCGGTCCCGGCTCCGACGAGCGCCTGGCCCGGCGGTCGCCGCTGCGGCGGCTGCTGGGCCGCCCGGAGCTGGGCGCGCTGCTCGGCGCGGTCGCCCTGTTCGTGTTCTTCTCGGTCGTCGCGGACGCGTTCCTGCGCGCCGGGTCGTTCTCGACCGTGCTGTACGCCAGCTCCACGTTCGGGATCATGGCGGTCGGGGTGTCGCTGCTGATGATCGGCGGCGAGTTCGACCTGTCCGCCGGGGTGATGGTGACGTCCTCGGCGCTGATCGCCGCGCTCACCGCCTACCAGTTCACGCTGAACGTGTGGGCGGGCGTCGTCGTCTCGCTCGTCCTGACGCTGGCGCTCGGCATGGTCAACGGCGTCCTCTGCGTCAGGACCAGGCTGCCGAGCTTCATCATCACGCTCGCGACGTTCTTCATGCTCGCCGGGCTCAACCTCGGCGTGACGAAGGCGCTCACCGGCAACGTCGCCAGCGACTCGGTCCGCGACATGGACGGCTTCGGCGCCGCCCGCGCGATCTTCGCGTCCGACGTCGACGTGCTCGGCGTCAACGTGAAGATCACCGTGTTCTGGTGGCTGCTGTTCACGGCGGTCGCGACCTGGATCCTGCTGCGCACCCGCGTCGGCAACTGGATCTTCGCGGTGGGCGGCTCCGCCGCCAGCGCCCGCGCGGTCGGCGTCCCCGTCGACCGCGTCAAGATCGGCCTGTTCATGGGCGTGGCGTTCTGCGCCTGGTTCTCCGGGATGCACCTGGTGTTCGCGTTCGCGACCATCCAGTCGGGCGAGGGCGTCGGCAACGAGTTCCTGTACATCATCTGCGCGGTCATCGGCGGCTGCCTGCTGACCGGCGGCTACGGGTCGGCGATCGGCGCGGCGATCGGCGCGTTCATCTTCGGCATGACGAACAAGGGCATCGTGTACGCGGAGTGGAACCCCGACTGGTTCCGGTTCTTCCTCGGCGCGATGCTGCTGATCGCGACCGTGGTGAACCTGGTCGTGCGGCGCAGAGTGGAGCGCTCGTCATGACGGCCGCGAAGGGGAGCGCCGGCGGTGCGCCGCTGATCAGGCTGACCGGCGTCGGCAAGGGCTACGGCAACGTCATCGCGCTGCGGGACGTGGACATGGAGGCGTCCGCCGGCGAGGTCACCTGCGTGCTCGGCGACAACGGGGCGGGCAAGTCCACCCTCATCAAGATCGTCTCGGGCCTGCACCGGCACGACACCGGCACGTACGAGGTCGGCGGCGAGGAGGTCGCGTTCGACTCGCCCCGCGAGGCGCTCGACCGCGGCATCGCCACCGTGTACCAGGACCTCGCGGTCGTCCCGCTGATGCCGGTGTGGCGGAACTTCTTCCTCGGCTCGGAGAAGCGCAAGGGCTTCGGCCGCATGGACATCGACTTCATGCGGCGGACCACCCGCGACGAGATGGCCGCGATGGGCATCGACCTGCGGGACGTCGACCAGCCCATCGGGACGCTGTCGGGCGGCGAGCGCCAGTGCGTGGCGATCGCCCGCGCCGTCTACTTCGGCGCGAAGGCCCTCGTGCTGGACGAGCCCACCGCCGCGCTCGGCGTGAAGCAGGCCGGGGTGGTGCTGCGCTACATCGTCCAGGCGCGGGAGCGCGGCCTCGCGGTCGTGTTCATCACCCACAACCCGCACCACGCCTACCCGGTGGGGGACCGCTTCCTCATCCTCAACCGGGGCCGCAGCATCGGCTACCACACCAAGGACGGGATCACCCGGGAGGAGCTGACCGGCCTCATGGCGGGCGGCAGCGAGCTGGAGGAGCTCGCCCACGAACTGGACGCCGCCGCGTCCAAGACCGACGACACCTGAGCCGGCCGGCGCGCACGCCCGGGACCGCCGCTAGGCCGGGGCCAGCCAGGCGCGGCACAGCCACCAGGCGTTGACGCCGCCGAACGTGTCGGACGCGTCGACGCCGGTGACCTCGGTGAACCGCTGGACCCTGTTCCGCACCGTGTTGGGGTGCACGAACAGGCGTCCGGCGGCCGCGGCGACGTCGCGGCCCTCCTCCAGCCAGGCGCACACGGCGCGGGCGACCGGCTCGGCGTTCGCGCCGAGCTCCGCGCGGGCCGCCCGGTACCGGTCGAGCAGGATCGCGGTGAGGTCGGTGCGGTCGGCCGCCGCCGCGACGACGGCCACCTCGGCGACGTGCACGACGCCGGTGCGCCCGGTCGCCTCGGCGGCGGCGAGCGCTGACACCGCGAGGCGCCGCGCGGCGGCCAGGTTCTCCGCCTCGGCCGGCCCCGCGAGCCCCGCCGGGGCGCCGCCGGGCGACACCGGCGGGCGGGCCGCCACCGCGAACCGCAGCCCGTCCAGCAGCGCCGACAGCGCCGGCGGCCGGACGGGCGGCGGGCCGTCCCGGTCCGCGCCGGACGGGCGGGCGGCCAGCACCCACAGCGCGCCGCCGGCCGGCAGGCCCGCCTCGGCGGCGGCGAGCGCGGCGGCCGAACCGCCGTCGAGCAGGCGCCGCAGCAGCGCCGCGTCCCGCGCCTCCCGCTCCGGCCCGGCCCCCGCCGCCCGCAGCGCGTCCCGGTGCGCCCGGATCAGCCGGGTCCGGACGGCCTCGGCCCAGTCGTCGTACAGCTCCCGCGCGTCCAGCAGCAGCCCCTCCCCGACGCCCGCGGCGGCGGCGGCCTCCCGGGCCCGCGACCAGATCGCCCGCTCGGCGACGTGGATCGCGCTCAGCACCGCCTCGACGGGCACGCCCTGCCGGGCGCGGGTCACGCCGAGCTCCGCGACGAACGCCAGCTCGGCCTCCGTCGGCCCGCGCCGCGCCGCGATCGCGCGGGTCGCCGCGGCGAGCAGCGCGCGGGTGTGCCCGGCGATGTCGGCGGGCGGCAGCACGGAGACCTCACGCACCAGGGACGCCACCCCGGCGACCACGGAGGGCAGCAGGTCCTCCTGGCCGGAGATCCGCTCGATGAGGTCGATCACCGGCGTCCAGTCGGCGTCCTTCTGCTCCATGGGCCCGATTGTGGTGCGCCACAACCCGGGCCGCCAAACGCGTGACGCACTCCATGTCCGCGGCACCCGGCGATCCCTATGGTTGGAGGCCACCACAAGACCGACGCCGTCTCCGGGAGCGCGCCCATGACCTCTGCCCGCCGTGTCGCCGTGATCGGCGCCGGGCCGGCCGGCCTCGCCGCCGGGAAGGCCCTGCGCGACGCGGGCGTGGAGGCCGTCCTCTACGAGCGGGGCGACCGCCCCGGCGGGCTGTGGGTGCGGGGGAGCGGGCTGTCGCCCGCCTACGCGTCCCTGCACCTCAACACCAGCAAGGGGCGCACCGAGTTCGCCGACTTCCCGATGCCCCGGCACTGGCCCGACTACCCGTCCGCCGACATGATCGCCCGATATCTGGCGGACTACGCGGAGCGCTTCGGCGTCACGCCGCACATCCGCTTCAACAGCACCGTCGTGTCGGTGGAGCGGGACGGGACGGGCGGCCCGTGGACGGTGGCCGCCGAGTCCGGCGAGACCGGCCGGTACGACGCCGTCGTCGTCGCCAACGGCCACAACTGGGACCCCCGGTGGCCCGACCCCGCGCCGCCCGGCGAGTTCGCCGGCGAGCAGATGCACGCGCACGCCTACCGCGACCCCGGGATCTTCCGCGGCAGGCGCGTCCTCGTCGTCGGCATGGGGAACTCCGCCATGGACATCGCCGTGGACGCCTCCCACGTCGCGCGCGGCCCGGTGCTGCTGTCGGCGCGGCGCGGCGTCCACATCGTCCCGAAGTACCTGTTCGGGCGGCCGTCCGACGCGACCGGCGGCGCCCTCGCCGCGCTGCCGTGGCGGATCAGGCAGCGCGTCGCCGAGACGATGCTGCGGCTCGCCGTCGGCCGCCCGCAGGACTACGGCCTGCCCGCGCCGGCGGGCGGGCTGTTCCAGAACCATCCGACGATCAGCGACACGATCCTGCACCGGCTGACCCACGGCGAGGTCGCGGCGCGCCCCGGCATCGAGCGCCTGGACGGCGACCGGGTCGTGTTCGCCGGCGGCGCCGCCGACCCCGTCGACCTGATCGTCTGGGCGACCGGCTACCGGGTCAGCATCCCGTTCCTGCCCCGCGGCCTGGTGGGCGGCGACCCGGAGCGGCTCCCGCTCTACAAGCGCGTCTTCCACCTGGACGACCCGAGCCTGGCCTTCGTCGGGCTGATGCAGTCGACGGGCGCGGCGCTGCCGGTCGTGGAGGCCCAGGCGAAACTGGCGGCGGCCTACTTCTCCGGCGCCTACGCCCTGCCGCCCCCGGCCGAGCAGCGCCGGGCCGTCGCCCGCGCCCTGCGCGCCGCGACCGCGCGGTGGGGCGACCGGCGCCCGGTGATGCGCGTCGACTTCGACGAGTACGTGGCCGAGCTGCCCCGCGAGGCGAAGGCGGGCCGGGCGCGGCTCGCGCGCGGCTCCGGCCGGACGTTCGCCTCGGCGCACCGCGAGGAGACCACCGCATGAGCACACCCCGCCCGTCCCGCGGCCGCGACCCGCGCGGCATGCGCGTGATCGTCACCGGCGCGTCCGGCACGTTCGGCCGCGCGATCGGCGCCCGGCTGTCCGGCCTCGGCGCCCGCGTCGCCGGCCTCGACGTCGCGCCCCGGCCCGACGACCCGGTCGACGTCATCGCGTGCGACATCACCGACGACGCCGCCGTGCCCGCCGCCGTCGCCGAGGCGGTGGGGCGGCTCGGCGGCCTCGACCTGCTGATCAACAACGCCGGGATCGGCGGGCCCGCCCCGGCCGAGCTGCCGCCCGGCGAGGAGGTCCGCCGCCAGCTCGACATCAACCTGCTCGGCGCGTGGCGGGTGACGTCGGCGTGCGTGGACGCCCTCGTCGAGTCGCGGGGCAGGGTCGTCATGCTGTCGTCCCGCATGGCCGTGCTGCAGCTGCCGCTTGCCGCCGCGTACGGCGCGTCGAAGCGGGCGCTCGTGGCGTACGCCGACGCGCTCCGCATGGAGATCGGCACCCACGTCGGCGTGACCTGCGTGTACCCGTCCGCAGTGCGCAGCCCGATCCACGACTCGACCGCCGCGGCGGGCCTCTCCCTGGAGGGCATGAGCCGCTACGAGCCGCTGGACGGCGTGGTCGACGCGGTGCTGTCCGCCGCGCTGTCGCGCCGCCCCCGCCGGGACGTGACGACGACGCGGCGCGGCGCCGTCGAGTTCTTCCTCGCCCGGCACCTGCCCGCGCTGACCGACCGGATCGTCGCCCGGACGTTCGGCGCGCGCGTCCGCTCGGGCGCGTTCGCGGGCGCCGAACTGGCCGCCGGCGCGGTGCGCCGCCACGCGGACCGCCCGTGAGCGCCGTCGCGCCGGCGCGGCCCGGGACCGGGGCCCGGCCCCGCGCCCGCGACCTCACCGGCTATGCGGCGGGTTCGCTCGGGATGGGCGTGTGGGTGACCGTCCCCGGCCTGCTGCTGCTCTACTTCATGACGCACACGCTCGGCGTCTCGCCCTTCCTCGCCGGGCTCACGCTGCTGCTGCCGAAGATCGTCGACGCGGTCGCGCACCCGCTCTTCGGGACGCTGTCGGACCGGCAGGCGCGCCGCGCCGGGCACCGCCGCGGCATGCTGCGCTGGGGCCTGCTGCTGGCGCTCGCCTGGATCGGGCTGTTCTCGGTGCCGCCCGGCGTCTCCGGCTGGCCGGCGGCGCTGTGGGTCGGCGCGTTCTACATCGCGGGGAACGTCCTGTACGCGTGCTTCCAGGTGCCGTACCTGACGACGCCGTCCGACCTGCGGATCGGCTACCACGAGCGCACCCGCGTGTTCATGTACCGGATGCTGCTGCTCACCGTGGGCCTGCTCGGCGCCGGGGTCGCGGCACCGGCGCTGGTGTCGTCGGGCGAGCGCGGCGCCTACGCGCGGATGGCCGTCCTGCTCGCGGCCGTCCTGGTCGCCACGGGCGCCGCCGCCGTCGTCTTCGTCCGGCGGCTCACCGACCGCTGCGGCTTCCGGGTCCCGGACGGGAGGGCGCACTCCGTGTCCGCGGACGTCCGCATCGCGTGGCGGGACCGCGACTTCCGGACGCTGGTGCTGTCGTACCTGTTCACGAGCGTCACGACGCACCTGTTCCTCGCCGCGGTGCCCTTCTACGCCGAGTACGGGCTGGACGACGAGGGCCTGACGGCGGTGCTGATGGGCGCGTTCCTCGTTCCCGCCGTGGTCGCCGGGCCCGTGTGGAAGAGGGTGTCGCGGCGGACCGGCAAGCAGCGCGCGCTGCTGATGTGCCAGGGCGCGTTCGTCGTCGGTCCGCTCGCCCTGTGGCCCGGCGACGCGATGGGCCTGCCCGCGACCGTCGCGGTGATCGCGGTGCTGGGCACCGCGTTCGCCGGGCTCCAGCTCTTCGCGTTCTCCCTCGTCCCGGACGTGGTCGCCGCCGCCGAGTCGCGCGGCACGGCCCGCGCGGGCGCCTACACCGGCGTGTGGACGGCGACCGAGGCGACGGGCACCGCCATCGGCCCGTACGTGTACTCCGCCGCCCTCGCGATCGGCGGCTTCGTCTCCACCACCGACGGCCGCGCCGTCGCCCAGCCGGACTCGGCGCTGCTGGCCCTGCTCATCGGCGTGACCGTCGTCCCCGCCGCGCTGATGGCGGTCGCCGCCGGCTTCCAGGCCCGCTTCTCCCTGGACCGCGCCCGCTCGCCGGCCGGTCCTGACGCCGGCTAGGCGTCAGGACCGGCCGGCGTCAGGACCAGGTCGCCTTCGCGAGGATCTTGTCGAGGTCCGGCGTGTCCCACTCGTCCACGATGAGGAGCCTGGGGTTCGTCAGGTACCAGTACCGCTGGACGTAGGAGGGGCCCGCGGGCCGGAACTGGGTGGCGCCGTTCAGGAAGACGCAGTTGAGCTTCCATTCGCGGTACTGCGCCCGACGCGTCCCGACGGAGGCGGTGCCGGCGCGCGCGGGCTTCTCCCGGTCGTCGGGGGTGCCGATGCCGTTGAGGTCGCCCCGGTGCGGGCAGGAGCGGAACGCCTCGGTCTCCGGCCCCCAGGGGCCGGCGACGCGGAAGCTCCGCCAGCCGGTCGAGCCGTCGTTGAACCACGGCTCGCGGATCACCAGGAACCCCGGGCAGTTGTTGTCGTACGCCTTGCGGTCCTCGTCCCGTTCCGACGCGGGGATCAGCGTGGACGGGTAGCACTTGCCGGGCGTGTTCACCCAGTAGTTGCCCTGGGGGTCGCCCGGCAGGCCGGTCATCCGGACGAGCCGCCAGCTCTCCGGGACCGTGATCGAGAACGCGCCGAACGACATGCGCTTCCCGGCCGGCGAGGGGGTGGCGGCGACGGTGACGCGGTCGCGGTCGGGGCGGTTCGCGGCGTAGACGCCGACGCCGGCCGCGGCGGCGCCCGCGACGGCCGCGCCCGCGATGGCGACGCCCGCCTTGCCGCCGACCGCGGAGAGGAGCCCGCCGGAACCGGTCGCCGCGCCGCCCGTCCCCGCGGCGCCGGCCGTGCCTGCCGTGCCCGCGGTGCCGGCCGCGGTGCCC
>NZ_JBIQHY010000196.1:0-6333 GCF_044508335.1 Actinomadura sp. | reverse complement strand
GCCGGGACGAGAAACGGCTCTCGTCCCGGCACTGCGGTCAGCTCAGCAGCGGGTGCCAGCCGTCGCGGTAGCGTACGCCGCCGCGCCGGAGCCGGACCTCCCCGTGCCAGGTCCCGGGAACGGGCTCGGTAAGGACGAGTTCGGGGCGCTCGACCACGACGCACACGTCCTCGCCGGGCCACCACCAGCCGCACGAGCGCGCAAGAGCGGCCCAAAGGCCAAGGTGGTCCAACGCGTCCGTGCCGTACCGGGCCAGCCCGAGCCGGTGGAGGGCGTCGTAGTAGGCGACCCACGCCGCATCCTGCTGCCCGTACCAGCACACCGGCACAGGTCCGCCGGCCAGTGCGGCACGGACGGGCCGGCGGAATCCGTGCGCGAGGCTGCGATGCAGGGCGGTATGGATGCCCTGGTGGAGCACGACGCCCACGGGAACCCCCGCGTCGAGCGCCTCCAGTGGCGGCAGCTCCGGCCACGGCTCCTTGTGCTTGCCCTTGCGCACCGGCGTCAGCTCAGGATCTGGATGGACGACACCGGCGCTGAGCGAGCCGCGCAGCTGACTCGCGACCATGGCCAGATCGCTGGCCACCGGCGGCGGTCCCTGCGGGCGCGGCTCCCGGATCCGCTCGTACAGCCGGTCGAGCGTGGGCAGGCCGGCGACGAGCGGGATCGCCTGGTGCGGAGAGTCGACCCACTGGAACCGGGGCCGGGGACGGAACATCCTCGTGTACAGGCCGGCGATGGCGTCTTCGGCCTTCTTGCGGTCGGCGGGCTGCGTGGACAGGCCCTGTTCGAGCCACTCCCGACGGATCTTGGTGGCCTCCTGCCACACACCGCGTGCGCTCTTGCGAGGAAGGCCGGTCAGAGGTTCGGCGGCGTCTACGCGCCGCGCGGGCGCGCTCACCGCGCCTGGGCGTCGCCGCCCTTTCGGTTGGAGATCATGCCCCGATGATGACCCGCCCCGTGCGCCTCGCGCAACCGCATACCAGCGCCACGCCCCCCGCCCACCCCGCCCCAGAGCTACCAACCACCTCAACAAAACAAGCGTCGCAAGCCGCATGCGCGGGCTCTCCATCTGGTGGACGACCACGCTGCCACCACGCGCTGAAAATCGTGATCTCTCTTCCTCCGCGCCCTGGTGGAGGGAGGCCGTTGGCGGCCATCTCAATTTGCCCGCCGTGAGTCGTGCCAGCATGGGTTGCGACGGTGCTCGGTGGGGGTTTAGATGGCTGTTTCGGTGCCTCCGGAGCCGCCCTATCTCGGGGTGGAAATACCTCCGGATCAAACAAATGCGCTACTGAGTGCTCTCGGTGCTCGTCTGGCGACCGGTGAGATCGTCTTGGCGCTGGTCACCACGGTGAAGGCGCTCCCGACGCTCACCCACATAGGGGTCTCCGACAAGCGTGTCCTGGGTTTCAACGTGCAGACCCTGGTCAGTCAAGGGCCGGTGGTTGAGTTGCCGCTGTCGGCGGTGGCCTCTGCGCGCACACGTCCGTCCTACAAGCAACGGGAGTTCCTGCTCGTTGTCGACGTCGATGGCGAGGAGATCGATTTCGGGGACGTTCACGGCACCGATGTGCCTCACGTCCTAAGGGTCATCGAGCAGGCTGCGGCTGCTGCCGAGAACTCTGCCGCCGTGCCCTCGGTACAGGTGCCGGGCCCGAATCCCGCACCATCTCACGCGAGTCCCGCGGTGCCGGCACCGGAAATGTCGGGGTGGCGGTTCAATCCGCCGCCGACCTGGCCGCCTCCTCCGCCAGATTGGACGCCTCCGCCCGGGTGGCGGCCGGATCCTTCATGGCCGCACCCACCGCCCGGATGGCAGCTCTGGGTTCCCGTGAGTCCCGCGGAACAGCAGGCCGCACAGCCGCCGGCCCCAGTCGTGCCCTCGCGAAGTTCCGCACCCCAGCCCACGCCACCGACCACGTCGGAGTACGTGGGCATGAACGGGCGCATTCTCCTTGAGGGGGACGCGCTGGTCCTCCTTCACAGTGGGCTCAATGCGAAATTACTTGGGCACAGTCAAGAGCCTCGCCGCATCCCATTCAGCGCTGTCTCTGAGGTCAAATACACGGAGCCCACGCGGCTGACCAACGGATATCTCCAGCTGGGGCTCGGCGGTGTGGCACCGCCGTCCCTCGGCGTGGGGAACGCCGCCTCGGATCCCAACACGGTGATCTTCACCTGGAGGAAGCGCAACGAATTTCATCAGCTGTATTCATTGCTGCGCCACACGGTGGACGCCAACCGCGCGTCCAACATCGATCCATCAACTGTTCCTTACGATGCGGCACCCTCCACACGGCCGGCGAAGCCGCATAGAACCGGCCACGAACCCACGGCCGGCCCCGGCCCTCGAATGGAGCCGGATCGTTCGGCCAGAGAGGGGCGTCACGGGACATGGCCTGTCGTGGACCCGCCGAGGACGACGCCTTCCCGCCTGCCAGAACTCGTCTCTTCACCGGCGTGGTTACCGGGCGACGTCGAAATCGAGGTCGTCGGTGAAGTCCACCACGAGCACGAGATGCGCCTGGCCTCCGGGGAGCCGGCGGATGACGGCGTACGAACCGCGGTGCTCGTGCCGGAGCCACGTTTCTCCGAATACCCGGATGCCGTAGCGGTGTTCGTGCAGACCTACCATGTCGGTTTCATCTCGAAGGAGATCTGCGGTCGAGTCCATCGTGCGATCATCGACTTCGCGGACTCCCATGAGGGGCGGCTGCCCTCCTGCCCTGCGGAGTTCTACGAGAACATCGCGGGCATGCAGGTCGTTCTCCTGATCGATCCGCGCCCGCTCGGTCTGCCGCCGTCGCTGTTCAGCCGCGTACCGGACATCGCCAAGGCCGTCGACAAGCTGCTCGGACGGCTCGATGGGCCCCCGCCCGTCCTGCAAGGCCGCCATGTCGCGGCGCGGCAGGCCCTTGCGAGCGCGGAGGCGGACTATGCCCAGGCCATGGACACATGGTCGGGTGACCGGCCGCGCAACACCTGGCCGGACCTGGAACGCAGGATCAATCCGCTCATCCGGAAACTGGAACGGGCAGCCGACCCGAAGGTGGCAGATGCCTGGCTCTTGTACGCGCGATCTGTACGTTTCCAGAAGGGTCGGCGTGACGACACGCTCAACGGATATTTCAACTGCCTGCGCTTCGACAGGAGCAATGGCGAGGCATGGTCAGAGCTGTTCGAGTACGTCTGCTCGGCACCACATGTCCCCATGCTGCTCGATCTCTACCGCAGGGTGCCGATTCCGCTGAGGGCCGGCCCGGCGCGCTACCTTCTCGCGGTCTCCCACGGCAGCGACCGCCATGGAAACATGAGCGCCCACCGCGGCGAGCGTCTGCGCACTGAATTGAAGGCGCTTGCAACAAGCCAGGACGATGGAGTCACCGTCGCCGTTCTGGCGGAGGACGCCGGGCGGCATGCGGAGAAGGACGGCGACCAGGAAGCCGCCATCGCCGCCTACCGCGAAGCCGTCGCCGCGGGCAGTACCGATTCCAGAGTGGCCGATCGGCTCAGTATCTGGCTGGTGAAGCGCGGGCTCTACGCGGAGGCGGAGAAGGTGATCGTCCAGGCTCTTCAAGAGCCACCCAAGGCGGCAACCACACGAGACCGGCTTGAGAAGCGCCTGCGGCGCTGTCGCCGGCAACTGTCGGAGGACGACTGAACCCGTGCCTTCATGACGAGGCGGTCGTCGCAGACCCCTTCATGGGAGCGGTTCGTAGAACGAGTCGACGGCGGGCTGCCCGGTGTAGTTGGGGCCGGCTTGATCGTCCGCTCCGAGATACCGGTACGGGAGCCGTACCTCCCCGCCTCCGCGGCGGGAGATGCGGCGGCGGGCGGAGTCATAGGCGAACCCTTGGGCGCGCAGTCGGGCGGTGAGCCGGCGGCCGGCGGGTGTGCCGTCCGTCCGGCGGACCGAGCGGGCGTCGAAGTTGGCGACGAAGAGCCCATCGCCGGTGAGCCACGAGGCGATGCGGCTCAGGACGCCGAGTTTGTCGCCCACGTAATGCAGCCCATGCACGCGGGTGATGAGGTCGAAGCGGCCGTCAGGGACCCACTCGGTCACCGAGCCGCTGATCAGACGCAGAAGCGGGGGACGGCTGCCTGAGACGAACTGGTCCACCAAGTCCAGCCCGATGATCTCGGCTTGGGTTGTGCGGCCGCGATCGGCCAGGAGCCCGGCCGCTTCGGCCGGAGCCCGTCCACTCCCGCAGCACACGTCCAGCCACCGCACGGGCGCTGCCGTCCTGGCGCAGGTGCTCAGCTCGGCCATGACGTCAATGCCGAGTTCTCGACCGTAGCCATTGGCGCCGTTGAGGGACCGTTCGCGGTTCATCGCGCAGTTCGCCACGACCGACGAGCGCACCAGCGCCTCATCATCGAGCAACCGCGTCACTCCGGCATTGTGTCCCATCAGCGCATGGGCTGCGTTGCGGCCCCGTCGAGGTCATCGAAGCGCGTCTCCGGGCGACACCGAAATGTTCTATTTGCGAAGGGAGAGGGTTCCTTGGACGGCGTTACCATCGTGCAATCGGTAGACGGGCATTTGGTACAAGGCGGGCGGTGAGGGCCGTGGGCGGCTCGCAGTCCGGGAACACCCCGGTCGATCAGAGCAAGCCGAGTGCCGCGCGCATCTATGACTACCTGCTGGGCGGCAAGGACAATTACGACGTCGACCGGCAGGCCGCCGAGGCGGTGCTGGCCGTCGTGCCCGACCAGCGGTTGCTCGCGCGGGCGAACCGGGCGTTCGTGATCCGCGCTGTCCGGTATCTGGCGAAGAGCGGCGTCCGCCAGTTCCTCGACCTCGGCACGGGGCTGCCCACCTCACCCAGCGTCCACGAGGCGGTCGGCGAGGTCGCCGCCGCGCGCGTCGTCTACGTCGACCGGGACCCGGTCGTGAAGGTGTACAACGATGCCCTCCTGGCCACCACGCCCGGGGTGACCTGCCTGGAGGCGGACATCCGCGAGCCGGACGCGATCCTGGAGCAGGTGCGGCAGCAGGACCTGCTCGATTTCGATGAGCCGGTCGCGGTGCTGCTGGCGGCGGTGCTGCACCTGGTCCCCGATGCCGAGGATCCGGCCGGGCTCGTCCGCCGGTTCTGCGCTCCGCTGGTCCCCGGCAGCCATCTGGTGCTGTCGCAGTTCGCCGCGCACAGCGACCCGGAGGCGATGGCGCAGCTGCGCGCGGTCGCCGACGGCACCCCGGTGGAGACCTACTTCCGGGACCGGGAGGAGGTCCTGCGTTTCTTCGACGGGTTCGAGCTCCTGCCGCCCGGCCTGGTCGATGTCGAGCAGTGGCGGCCCGACATCGAACCGCTGCCCACCCGCCTGAAGATCACCGGCGGCGTCGGCCGCCTACCGTAATCCGCGGCTTCATGGGGCCGGTCACCCGACCGACTCCCTGGGCACGGCTGCGTCCCGCCGCCATGAGCCGTTCAGCGTGACCAGCCGCCACGGAGTCATTTTGATCACGGTGACGCCCGTGTCGCGATGGTCCTCGACGCCCATGATCCGCGGGTTGTAGCCGAGTGGTTCCGCCGCCGTCGCGAACAGGTCCCAGACCCTGACCCGGGTCGCCTCATCGTCGGCGATCTCCCCCTCGCACTCGGCTACCGCGACCTCTTGCGCCGGGTCCCAGTACGAGCACGAGACGTAGGGACGGTGGCCGAGGTGTGCGATCTTCGGCGAAGCCGAGCGGGTGAACATCCAGCCGGTGAGGCCGTTCTCACCGCGCTCCCAGTAGGGATGGACGACGCGGGAGCGCGGACGGCCGTTCCGATCCACCGTGGCCAGGGAGCACCAGACGATGCGGTGCGCGATGCGGACGAAGTCGTCGAGCGGCCCTGCCTCGGCCTTGTTAGAATCCACAACCATGGTTGTGCATCCTACGCCCGAGAACATCGACCTGTCACTGGCCGCTCTGTTCGCGGGCTGGGCCATGGCCGACGAGGTTCAACGGCGGCTGGCGGCCGACGGCTTCGGCGAGCTGCGATTCAACGACGGGGTCGTGATCCAGCACGTGCTCGCCGGACCGCTGTCGATCACTTCCCTCGCCGAACGGATGAACGTCAGCCAGCAGGCCGCGTCCAAGGCCGTCGCCGACCTTGAGCGCCGCGGACTGCTCACCCGCGATCCGTCCCCCCACGACGCACGCGCCAAGCTGCTGTACCTCACCGACTACGGCCAGGCGGCAGTCGATGCCGCCCGCAGACATCGCGCGGCCCTCGACGCGGAACTGGCCGATGAATTCGGCAGGGACCGCGTGGACGAAACACGCGCACTACTCGCCGAACTCCTATCCCGCTTCAACGTGGACGGCGTGATCCGCAGACG
>NZ_JBIQHY010000063.1:0-37004 GCF_044508335.1 Actinomadura sp. | reverse complement strand
CCCGGGGTCGTGTCCCGACCACGGGGCACCGGCCGTACGCTTAGGGCGAGGGCCGGACGTTCCGCCCCGTACGGGAAATCGGGAGGCGCTGTGGCAGGCAGCGGCGGCGACAGGCCGACGATGTCGGGAGCCAAGGGCTTCGCCATCATCCTCGCCGGGATGCTCGGCGTGCTCCTCCTGCTGTGGGGGCTCGCCGCGCTCGTCGCGCCCTGACCGGCGCCCGCTCACCGCCCCGGCTCACCGCGCCCGCTCACCGCCCCGGCTTACCCGCCTGCGCGGCTGCGGCGTCCTAGTGTGGCGGTCATGCCCACGCTCATCGTGCTCCGTCACGCCAAGGCCGTCGCCGGTTTCGGCACGGCAGACATCGACCGCGTCCTCAACGACCGCGGCCGCCGCGACGCCGCGGCGGCCGGGGAGTGGCTGCGCGCGAACGACCTCGTCCCCGAGCACGTGCTGTGCTCCCCCGCCGCCCGCACCCGCGAGACGCTCGGCCTGCTCGCGGTCGGCGCCGAGGTGAGCCACGAGCCGGGCATCTACGACAACGACCCCGAGGGGCTCCTCGCCCTGATCACCGAGGCGCCGGAGGAAGCGGGGACACTGCTGCTGGTCGGGCACAACCCGTCCGTGCACCAGCTCGTCCACGACCTCACCGGCCGGGCCCCGGAGTCCTTCCCCACGTGCGCGATCGCCGTGATCGACCTGCCGGGGGCGTGGAGCGACGCCCGGCCGGGCCTCGGCACGCTCCGCACCGTCCGCACCCCGAAGGGCTGATCCGCGGTCAGGGGCGGGGAGCCGCGGCGGCGAGGGACGACTCGACGACCGTCCCGGCGTCCCGGCGCAGCGACCGGATCGTGTGGCGGGTGCCGGACACCTGCAGCAGCGCCTGCCGCAGCGGGGTGACCTCCTCCCGGTCGACGCCCGCCTTGATCTCGGCGCGCCGCCGCCGGGTGATCGCGGACAGGTGCGAGTCGAGGTCGGCGAGCTCCTCGTCCAGCTCCTCGACCGGCCGGGCGTCCTGCGCGCCGAGTTCCTCCGGGTCCTCCACCAGCGTCGCGGTCTCCTCGAACCGGTCCGCGATCCGGTCGAGGATCTCCGGGACGGGCCCGGTGTCGACGGCCTCCGCGCGGGACAGCCGCGCGACCGCGATGAGGTGGTCGCGGGTGCGGTGCGCGGCGTGCACGGCTCTGTCCAGCTCGGCGATCAGCTCTTTGTCGGGGACCCGCTCGTGGCCGAGCCGGGCGCGGGTCTCGGCGACGGCCTCCGCCGCCCGCTCCGCCGCGACGATCCGGTCGTGCGGCAGCCGGGTCTCCTCGCCCGCGAGGACGTCCGCCGTGGAGCGGACGAGCCCGGCGTGCGTGTCGAGGAGCCGCCCCAGCTGCCGCGGCAGCCGCTCCAGGTGCCCGGCGGGCCACAGCAGCCGGACGGCGAGGTACGCCATGGCCGTCCCGGCGACGGTCAGCGCGATCCGCTCCCCGGCGGTGCGCCAGTCGGCGGGGGTGGAGAAGTCGAGCAGCATCATCGCGAGCGGCGTCCCGAACAGCGCCCAGTAGGCGAAGTTGACCGACCGCATCGCGAACCCGGCCATCGCGAACACGAAGGCGATCACGGCGACGGTGACCTGCCCGGGCGCGAGCGTGAGGATCACGGCGGCGATGGCGGCGCCGGCCGCGGTGCCGCCGACGCGCTGGACGAGCCGGTCGACGGTCTCGCCGTAGGTGGCGCGCAGGCTCAGCATCGCGGTGATCGTCGCCCAGTGCCCGTGCGAGAGGCCCGCCGCGGCGGCCACCGCCATGGACGCCACGGCCGTCACGAACACCCGCGACACCTGCCGGAAGGCGGGGGACCTGGTGCGGACGGCGCGCCGCGCCCGCTCCCACACCGGCATCGGGTCGAGGGTGCCGGGCATCCGCGGCGGCCCGAGCCCGATCCGCAGGCCGGCCGCGACGATGCGGCGGTTGGCGGCGACCTCGCCGGCGATGCGGTCGATGGAGCGCCGGACCTGGCTGATCAGCGCGACCGCGATGAGGTCCTCGTCGCCGGCGAGCCCGGCGCGCCGGATCTGCTCGGCGGCCCGCCCCATCCGCCGGACGGCCGCGGACTCCTCCCGGCCGAGCGGCGCCTCCCCGGCCGTCGCGATCCCGCCGGCGAGCAGCCGCAGCCGCGCGGCGAGCGCCGAGATCGCGGTCTGCGTCTCCAGCCGCCACTCCCGGTCGGGCGGATAGTTCTTCGCCGCCTCCAGGACGGCCTGCAGCGTCACCGTCTCGTGCAGGACGCGCGCCAGCCCGTCGATGAGCCGCTCGGGCCGCGTCGGGTCGCTCCTGCCGCGCCCGGTCCGGTACAGCCGGTAGGTGGCGCGGGCCGCCGTCAGCGCCTCCGACGCGGCCCGCCGCTTCTTCTCCCAGTCCGGCACCCGCGTGACGGCCAGCAGGTCGGGGTCGGTGAGCTCGACGGCCTCCAGCGGCTCCGGGTCGTGCGCGCCGACGTCCTCCGCGACGGCGTCGAGCGCCTCGGCGACCGCGTCGGCGCACTCGCTGAGCGACGCCCGCAGGGGGCGCAGCCGCCGGGCGGGCCACGGCGCGAGCAGCAGCCCGGCGGTGAGCAGCCCGCCGATCAGCTCCAGCAGCCCGACGGCGAGGACGTCCGCGGACGGCGGCCGGACGGCGCTCAGCAGCACCGCCAGCCCCGCCGTGGACCCGATCCGCGGCACCGCGACGCCGAGCGCGATCAGCGGCGGGACGACGACCACGGTCGGCCACAGGTGCCCGCTGAGCAGCCCGCCGACCGCCGCCCCGATCGCGACGACCGCGACGCCGACCGCGAGGCTGCGCGCCTGCGCCCCGTACGGGCCCTCGGGCGCCCGCAGCGCCACCAGGTACGCGCCGAGCGCGATCATCGAGCCCTGCGCGGCGTGCCCGGTCAGCGCCCCGGCGATCAGCGGCACGGCCACCGCGAGGGCGGCGGCCGCCCCGTACATGGGGCTCGCCTGCCCGTTCGCCTGCACGTACGCCTCCCGCGCACGCTTCAGCACCGCCGGCCCCTCCGCCTTCGCTAGCCCGCCCGCGGAGATCGTCCACCCCGCGCCTCACCCGTACCCCGATGATCACCCGCCTATGGCATGCGACCCGTACGGGGGCGCGGTGGAAGGGGGCTCAGCGGGAGTCGGCGGCGTCGGCGGCCTCGACCTCTTCGCGGGAGATGCCGAGGAGGAAGACGATCGTGTCCAGGTAGGGGACGTTCACGGCGGTGTCGGCGGCCTGCCGGACGACCGGTTTGGCGTTGTAGGCGATGCCGAGGCCGGCGGCCTGGAGCATGTCGAGGTCGTTGGCGCCGTCGCCGATGGCGACGGTCTGGCTGATGGGGATGCCGGCCTCGCGGGCGAAGCGTTCGAGGGCGGCGGCCTTGCCGGCGCGGTCGATGACGCGGCCGGTGACGCGGCCGGTGAGCTTGCCGTCGACGATCTCCAGGGTGTTGGCGGCGGAGTAGTCGATGCCGAGGTCGTCGACGAGGGCGTCGGTGACCTGGGTGAAGCCGCCGGAGACGATCGCGAACTTGTAGTCGAGGCGCTTCAGGGTGCGCACCATGGTGCGGGCGCCCGCGGCGAGGCGGAGCTTGCCGCGGACGTCGTCGATGGCCGACGCGTCCAGCCCGGCGAGCAGGGCGACGCGCTCGCGGAGGGAGCCCTCGAAGTCGAGTTCGCCGCGCATGGCGGCCTCGGTGACCTTGGCGACCTCGTCGAGGCAGCCGGCGTGCTCGGCGAGCAGCTCGATGACCTCGCCCTGGATGAGGGTGGAGTCGACGTCCATGACGATGAGGCGCTTGGCGCGCCGGCTGAGGCCGCTCTGCTGGACGGCGACGTCGACCTGCTGCTCGGCGGCCTCGGCGGTGAGGGCGGCGCGGAGCGCGTCGGGGTCGGCGCCGGAGACGTCCATCTCGATGCAGGTGACGGGGTTCTGCGCGAGCCGCTCGATGCGGTCGATGTTCGCGCCGTGCGCGGAGATGCGCCCCGCGATCCCGGCCATCGCGGCGGGCTTGAGGGGGGAGCCGAGGACCGTGACGTGGAGCCGCCCGATCCGTTTGGGCATCCGCCGGTTGCGGCCCGTGGAGAGCTCGATCTCCATGTCGAGGTCGTTCGCGACGTGCTCGGCGGCGTTCCAGACGCGTCCGATGTCGGCGCCCTCGCTGTAGGCGAGCAGGACGCCGAGGACGAGGCGGCCGCGGATCACGACCTGCTCCACGTCGGCGACCGTGAGCGGGAATTCCGCGAGTGTCCGGAAGAGACGCGATGTCACGCCGGGGCGGTCGCGTCCGGTGAGTGTGATGAGCAGCGTGCGCTGCGCTGACCCGTCCATAACTGTCATCCACGGTACCGGCCGTGACATGCGCGCCGTCGGCGAGGTCCAGCATGCGGGACGCTACATGATCAGGTTGAGGTCCCCGAACTCGTGCCAGAGGTAGCGCTCCGCCAGGGCGGCCTCGTAGGTGGCGGCGAGCAGGTCGCGGCCCGCGATGGCGGCGAGCATCATCAGGTGGGACGACCTGGGCTCGTGCAGGCCGGTGAGGAGGCCGTCGACGGCCCGGACGCCGTTCTCAGGGGTCACGACGTGCTCGGTCCAGCCGGAGGACGCCCGCACGCGTCCCGCGGCGTCCACGGCCGTCTCCAGGGCGCGCACGGCGGTCGTGCCGACGGCGATCACCCGGGCGCCCCGGGCGCGGACGTGCTCCACCAGCGCCGCGGTCGGCTCCGGGACGCTGTAGCGCTCGGTGTACGGGGGCTCGTGGGCCTCCGGGGACGCGACGCCGGTGTGGAGGGTGATCGGGGAGATCAGGACGCCGCGGGAGACGAGGCGCGTGACGAGGTCCGGCGTGAACGGGCGGGCCGCGCTCGGCATCTCCGCGCCGCCCGCGGAGCGGTCGTGGGCGAAGGCGGTCTGGTAGGCGGCGGCCGGCCAGTCGCGGCGGACGTACCCGTACCTGATCGGCGCGCCGTGCCGCCGCAGGTAGGGGACGACGTCGGTGCTCAGCCGGGCCTCCCACAGGCGTTTCGTCCGCCGCCGGACGAGCGTGAGGGTCGCGCCGCCGGGCAGGGGGATCCACTCGCCGGGGCAGCCGCCCGAGTAGGGGCGGGTGGCCTTGCCGGTGCGGCGGCGGAGCTCGACGAGCCACATCCGGTTCCCGGCGTCCGGCACCGGGGTGGAGAAGTGCACGCTGATCCGGTCGAGCCGGACGGCGGCGGGCAGCGTCGCCGAGGTGTTGACGACGAGGAGGTCGCCCGGGTCGAGCAGCGACGGCAGGTCGCGGAACGCCCGGTGGGCGACCGAGCCGTCCGCGCGCCGGGAGACCAGGAGGCGGACGCCGTCGCGGGCGCGGCCGCGCGCCTCCGGCGGCTCGTGGGCCTCCAGGGAGGGGGGCAGGGTGAACTCGACGGTCATTTCGGGACCTCCAGCCGCAGGGCGGCGAACGCGCCGGCCGCGGCGATCGCGGCGCACAGCGTCCCGGCGACGGCCAGGCCGGTGCCGAGGCGGGCGGCGCCGAAGGCGGTGACGAGGGCGCCCGCGACGCCGACGGCGAGGGACGAGCCGAGGGTGTCGCCGATCTGCATCGCGGACGTGTTGACGCCCTGCTCGCCCGCGGGCGACAGCCGCAGCAGCAGGACGGACAGGCTGCCGATCGCGAAGCCCATCCCGGCCCCCGCGACGATCCACGAGGGGACGGCGGCCCATCCGGAGACCTGGAGCGCGACCGTGGCGGAGCCGACACCCGCGATGATGCACAGCGCGCCGAGCAGCACATAGAACTCGCGGGACCGCGCGGACCTGCCCTGGACCTGCGCCGCGACCGACCAGCCCAGGGATCCGGCGGTCAGCACGATCCCGGCCTCCGCCGCGCTGAACCCGTGCAGCCGCATGAGGGCGAGCGGGATGAACACCTCCGCGCCGACGAACGCGCCGGACAGCAGGCCGCGGGCCAGGACGACGCTGGGCAGCCCGCGCCGGAACCGGAGCGTCCCGGCGGGCAGCAGCCGGGGCAGGCCGAACGCCAGGCCGGCGAGCCCGGCGGCCGCCGCGAGCGCCGCGCGGCCGGTCCCGTCCAGCCCGTAGAGCAGCAGCCCCGCGCCCGCCGCGACCGCGACGGCCGCCAGGGCGCGCTCCCCCGCCCGGCCGCCGCCCGCCGGGGCGCTCTCCCCGGCGGGGCGGCCGATGCCGCGCAGCGCGGGCACCAGGGCGAGGACGGGCGGGACCACCAGGGGGACGAGGCCCAGGAACACCCAGCGCCAGCCGACGTGCTCGGCGACGATCCCGCCGACCGCCGGGCCGATCAGGGACGGCAGCACCCACGCCGCCGACAGCGCCGCGAACACCCGGGGCCGCAGGTCCTCCGGGTAGACCCGCGCGATCACGACGTACATCGACACGAGCGAGACGCCGGTGCCGAGGCCCTGCACCGCGCGGCCGGCCACGAACAGCCCCATGGACGGCGCGGCCCCCGCGACCACCAGCCCGGTGACGAACGCGCCGAGCCCGATCAGGAACGGGCGGGACGGGCCGGACCGGTCGACCCAGCCGCCCGCGAGCACCGTGGACAGCAGGCTCATGATCAGCGTGGCGCTGAAGCCCCACGCGTACAGCGCGAGCCCGTCCAGGTCGTCCGCCACCACCGGCATGACGGTGCCGACGGCCATGTTCTCGAACGCCAGCAGCGTGACGACGAGGACGATCCCGAACGTCGCCCCCCGGAACCCGGCGGAGAGCACGCCCCGCCCCGGAGCGGGCATCCGCTCATGATCGAGGACGGCCGTCATCGCGCCTCCGCCAGGTCGGCCACCCGGTACCGGCCGCTCGGCGGCCGGGAGCCGATCAGCCGGCGGAGCGCGGCGGCGGCCGCGGACGGCGGCGGCGCGGCGTCGGCGTCCTCCCCGGCGGCGCGCAGCATGTCCGTGTTCATCTCGCCGGGATCGGCCCACCAGACGGCGACGTCCGGCTCCTCGGCCGCCAGGACGTGCGACAGCTGCTCCAGCGCCGCCTTGGACGCCCCGTAGCCGCCCCACGTCTCGTAGTCCTCCACGGCCGCGTCCGACGTGATGTTGAGGATCGCACCGCGCCGCCCCCGCAGGCCCGGTAGGAAGCCCTGGATCAGTGCGAGCGGCGCCAGCACGTTCGTCGCGAAGGTTTCGGCGAGGTCGCCGACCGGCAGCGAGGCGAGCCGCGGCATCGGCGTCGGGCCGAGGGTGCTCGCGTTGTTCACGAGCAGGTCGAGCCCGCCCGGCACCGCCCGGACGAGGTCGGCCCGGTGCGAGGGGTCGGCGACGTCCCCCGCGATCGCGGTCGCGCCGGTCTCTTCCGCGACCGCCGCCAGCGCGGCGGGATCGCGCGCGTCGATGACGAGGGTCCAGCCGTCCCGCGCCAGTTCCCGGGCGAGCGCCCGGCCGAGCCCCCGCGAACCACCTGTGATCAGTGCCGTTCTCATGCCTCCGACGCTAGGAACGGGTGCCGTCCCGGGGCATCGGCCGGCCGTTCCCGGGTGGCTGGTCAGATGGTCCTAGGACCAGGGTCCCGTCCGGGAGAACACCGATCCTCGTCCAGGCTGATTCGGGAAGACCCGCCCAGAGAGTACGGTCTTCACAAGTGGGCACCGCAGTGCGCTCGCGGGGGGAGAACGAGAGGCCGGGATGGAGACCGACGGCGGCCGCCGGGACGGCCAGGGCGCGACCCTGCACGCCGTGAGCTCCGCCGTGCTCGCGGTGACCCGGCACCTGTCCGTGCACGAGGTCCTGCAGGTGATCGTGCGGGCGGCCGCCCGGCTGCTGGACGCCCGGTACGCCGCGCTCGGCGTCCCCGACGACGAGGGCTCGTTCGCCGAGTTCGTCGTCGCGGGCGTCTCGGACGAGCAGTGGGAGCGGATCGGCCCGCTGCCCCGCCAGCACGGCATGCTCGCCGCAATGCTGAAGGGCGACGCGCCGAAGCGGCTGAGCGACATCCGCCGGGAGCCGGAGTTCGAGGGCTGGCCGGTCGCGCATCCCGTCCTGAAGGACTTCCTCGGCGTCCCGATCCGCGACGGCGAGGACGTGCTCGGCATCATCTTCCTGGCCAACAAGCGGACCCCGGGCGGCTTCACCGAGGACGACGAGGAAGTGCTCACCCTGTTCGCGGCGCACGCGGCGATCGCGATGGCGAACGCCCGCCTCTACGAGCACAACCGCGAGCTGACGGTCGTCGCTGAGCGCAACCGGATGGCCCGCGAGCTGCACGACGCCGTCGCGCAGAAGCTGTTCTCGCTGCGGCTCACCGCGCGCACCGCGTCCGCGCTGGCCGAGCGCGACCCGGCGCGGACCGTCCGGGAGCTGGAGCAGGTCGAGCGGCTCGCCGCCGACGCCCTCGCCGAGCTGCGCGCCGTGATCTGGGAGCTGCGGCCCGCCGACCTCGCGGACGGCCTGGTCGCGTCGCTGCGCAAGCACGTCGAGGTCCTCGACCGGGCGCACGAGGCGACGGTCCGCCTCGCCGCGGACGAGACCGTCGTCCTGCCGGAGGAGCACGAGGCGGTCGCGTTCCGCATCACCCAGGAGGCGCTGTACAACGCGCTGCGGCACGCCCGCGCGGAGACCGTCGAGGTCCGCCTCGCCGTGGAGGACGGGCGGGCCCTGCTGGAGGTCGCCGACGACGGGGACGGTTTCGACGCGTCCGATTCCGACCCGCAGGGCGGGCTCGGGCTCGCCTCCATGCGCGACAGGGCATACTCCATCGGCGGCGCACTCACGATCGACGCCGCGCCGGGGAAGGGCACGACCGTCCGGCTGGAGGTGCCGCTGTGAGCGCGGGGACCATCAAGGTGCTGATCGCCGACGACCACCCGGTCGTCCGGCAGGGCCTGCGCACGTTCCTCGGCATCCAGGACGACATCGAGGTCGTCGGCGAGGCCGGGGACGGCGCGTCGGCCGTGACACTGGCCGAATCCCTGGAGCCCGATATCGTGCTCCTGGACCTCAAGATGCCGGGCGCCGACGGTCTGGCCGCGCTGACGGAGCTGCGGGCTCGTGGGGTGAAGGCACGGGTCCTGGTCCTCACCAGCGTCACGGAGCGCGGCCACGTGCTGCCGGCCGTGCAGGCGGGTGCGGCCGGGTATCTGTACAAGGACGTCGACCCGCAGGCGCTCGTCCAGGCGATCAGGGCGGTCAACGACGGGCACGTCCTGTTCGCGCCGGACGCGGCCGAGGCGATGCTGCGGGACGGGACGGCCGGACGGGACGACGACCGCGGCCTGGCCGCGCTGACCGAACGGGAACGGGAGGTGCTCGTGCACATCGCGCGAGGCAGGTCCAACCGGGAGATCGCGCGCGCTCTCGTGGTGTCCGAGAAGACGGTCAAGACGCACGTCAGTAATCTGCTCATGAAACTGGGAGTCCAGGATCGGACGCAGGCGGCGCTCTACGCGGTCCGGCACGGTGTCGGAACGTCCGGCGCGGCCGGGGAAACCGGGGAATCCACCGTCCGCTACTGATAAAACTCCTCTGACAGGATCGTCATCGAAATCGGTATGAACGTAGCAATCAGGTACGCAGCAGGCAGCGACATCGGGTGCAACCGGGAGAACAACGAGGACTCCGGTTACGCCGGTGCGCGGTTGATCGCGGTCGCGGACGGCATGGGCGGCTATGCGGGCGGCGAGGTCGCGAGCTCGACCGTCATCGGCTCGCTGCGCTCGCTCGACACCGCCGCCCCCCAGGACGATCTTGTCGAGGTGCTGGGCCGCGCCGTGGCCGAGGCCAACGAGAAGCTCCGCATCGTCCGCGAGGAACGGCCCGACCTCAGCCGGATGGGCACCACGCTCACGGCGATGCTCTGGTCCGGCGAGTCCGTGGCGCTGGCGCACGTCGGCGACTCGCGCGGCTATCTGCTGCGCGACGGCGAGCTGTTCCAGATGACGCAGGACCACACCATGGACGAGCTGCTCAAAGCGGAGGCGGCGGAGCAGGGCCAGCAGGCCGACCCCGCCGAGACGTCGCGGCTGTCGCACGTCCTCTACCGCGTGCTGGACGGCCGGGAGGACCGCGAGCCCGACCTGCGGCTGCGCGAGGCCCGGCTCGGCGACCGGTACCTGCTGTGCTCGGACGGCCTGAGCGGCCCGGTCGACGCGCAGGCGATCTACGAGGTCGTGTCGGCGGAGGCCGATCCGCAGCGCGCCGTGGACCGGCTGATCGAGCTGGCCCGCGAGAACGGCGGCCCCGACAACATCACCGCGGTCATCGCCGACGTCGTCGAGGCCGAGCACTTCCACGGCGGCGAGGGCCCCATCGTCGTCGGCGCCGCCGCGCAGTCCTGAGCCCCACCCCTCCAGGCGGGAGCGGCCCGCGCCCTCGGAGCGCACGCGCGTGCCCGAGCCCGCAGCACCCGGTGCCGGCGACCGGCGTCCGCATCCGGCCGCAGCACCGCCCGAGACCCCGCCACGCCCTTCGCGCCCTCACTCGCGCCCTGTCCCTTCCCTCCCGCCCCACCCTTGCTCCGCCAGACGGGCCATCGCCTTCCCCGCGTCCGCCGTCCGGACGAATTCATGAACTCTTAGCGTGAAAGAGCGCCCACGTACCTGGCGATTTGTCTTACTCTTGCCCGTGGAGTGGTGTCAGTGCGCGTTCGGTAACGGTCCTATCGCGGATCGTTGCCCGGACTTGACCGGGCTCCGGGTGCACCCGGTATACGGGTCACTCACCTGTCTGTCATCGAGGCGGAGGATTCGTTGGGGGGAGCGCCCGGGGCGGCGGCCACCGGTGCACCGGTCGGTGTGCTCGGGGGGATCGTCAGCCGGACCCTCACCGCAGCGCGGCACGGCCCCATGGGCGCGGTGCTGCGCGTTGCGGCGATGGCCGTCGCGGCCATCGGCGCGTCATGGATCCACCGCGTCAACGACCCCGGCGTGCTCTGTCCCCTGCGGGCGCTCACCGGAATCCCGTGTCCCATGTGCGGGGGCACGACCGTGTTCATCGAGCTCGGCTCGGGCCGCCCGGCCCAGGCCGTCCTCGCGAACCCGGTCGCTCTGACCGGCGCGATCGCCGTCGCCGCCGCACCGCTGGGCCTGGGACGACGGTGGTGGGCACTCCAGCCGAAGACCCGCGCCTGGATGCTCGGCACCGTCCTCGTGGGGTCGGAGCTGTGGCAGCTCGTCCGGTTGGGAGTCCTCCGGGTTTGAGCCGAGGTCGATCCTCGGCCAGACTTGCGGAGCCCACCGGGTCCGGCGGGCGTCACATATACCAAAGGGTCAATCAATAAGGAGCAAGTGTGGGTAACCCCTACGACCCGTACGGTCAGCAGCCGGGCTACGGGCAGCAGCAGCCCGGGTACGGCCAGCAGCCCCCGGCCCAGCCCGGTTACGGCCAGCCCCCGGCGCAGCCCGGTTACGGCCAGCCGCCGGCGCAGCCGGCCTACGGCCAGCCCGCGGCGCAGCCCGGGTACGGCCAGCAGCCTCCGGCCCAGCCCGGCTACGGCGCCCCGGCGGCGCCCGCGCAGCCCGGCTACCAGGAGATCCACCACCACCACTACGGCTCGACCGGCCAGCTGGCCGAGTGGGGCTCGCGTGCGGGTGGCTACATCATCGACTACCTGATCTTCGCCGGTCCGGTCTTCGTCCTCTACCTGCTCAGCTTGCTGCTGACGAGTTCCGGCAGCGGCGGCGCGGCGGTGCTGGGCCTGCTGTTCATGCTGGTCGGCTTCGCCCTCTCCATCGCCGGCGGCCTCTGGATCTGCTACCAGGAGGGCACCACCGGCCAGTCCATCGGCAAGCGCCAGATGGGCATCCGCCTGGTCAGCGCGCAGACCGGCCAGCCCATCGGCTTCGGCATGGCGTTCGTCCGGAAGCTCGCCCACATCGCGGACAGCTTCCTGTGCTACATCGGCTTCCTCTGGCCGCTGTGGGACGACCGCAAGCAGACCTTCGCCGACAAGATCTGCAACACCATCGTGGTCCGCGCCTGACCCACGACCGCGAGAACGGGGCGCCCTCGGCCGGGGGCGCCCCGTTTCGCGTCGAGAGGGGCGCTCGTCCGCCCGTGCCCGCTAGCGCTCGGTCCCGGGGACCGGGTCGAACGCGCTGTTGCAGGCGGCGACCAGGGCGCGGCGGACGGCGGCGTCCAGGAGGCGCAGGGCCTCGCCGCGGCGGCGCATCTGGTCGGCGCTGAGGCCGCGGTCGTCCAGCCGCCGGGCCAGGTCGACGACGCGGGACAGCCGGCCGGCGAGCGCGGCGACGCGGTGCGCGCGGGCAGGGTGCCCGGGGGCGAGCGGGTGGCCGCCGCGCTCGGGGTCGCGCAGGTCGACGAGCGCGTCCGCGATCTCGGGCGGCACGCCCGCGAAGTCGTCGACGGTCAGCAGCGCCTCGGTGGCGTCCCGCATGGCGAGGGTGAGCCGCCGGTCGGCCTCGGCGAGGGACGGGACGTCGGGCAGGGCCGCCGACGCCTCGTGCGGCGTCCAGCGGACGCCGACGTAGGACGAGCCGCGCCGGTCCTCGGCGGGGACGAGGCCCATGGCCCGGCCGTCCAGGACGGCGACGACCGCGGCGCCCGCCTCGATCGCCGCGGCGTTGAACGCGGGCGGCCCGGTCAGCCCCAGCGGGTCGCCGGGCTCGGGCAGCGCGAGCCGCAGCGCCGACAGGCCGCCGACGCGCAGGTCGCCGAGGCCGCGGCGCAGCGTCACCTCGGCGGGCTCGCCGCCGAGGATCTGCGGCCCGGCGGCCTTCTCGACCGCGTCGACCGCCTCGTCCAGGCCGACGTGCCCGGTCAGCCAGGCGTTGCCCCAGGCGACCAGGGACGTCGCTACGGCCCCGCTCATACTGTCGTGCTCATTCTCGGACTCTCCGCAACGGGCATGCGAACCACGATAAGCGCTCGGATCGCCTGTTCCACCGGACGTAAGGGACCTATCGCGGCGGAGGAGCGCGGTGGGACCGCCGTTTCCACCGGGGATCCGGGGAGCCGCGGCCGTCCCGCATCACATAGGTTCTTTCCTGAGACCGAGATCACGGACCACCCGGATTGGGGACGAAGGCACGCATGGCCGGCGAGGTACTTCAGCTCCGCGGAGTCGGGGTCAGGCGCGGCGCGGCGACCCTGCTGCGCGGCGTCACATGGACGGTGAACGAGGGCGAGCGGTGGGTCATCGTCGGCCCGAACGGGGCCGGGAAGACGACGCTGCTGCAGATCGCCGCGGCGATGATGCATCCCACCGAGGGCACGGCCGAGATCCTGGAGGAGGAGCTCGGCCGCACCGACGTGTTCGAGCTGCGCCCCCGCATCGGCATCGCCAGCTCGTCCGTCGCGGAGAAGGTCCCGGCCGGCGAGACGGTCATCGACCTGGTGCTGACCGCCTCGTACGCCATCATCGGCCGCTGGCGGGAGGAGTACGACTCCACCGACGTGGACCGCGCCGTCGCGCTGCTGGAGGCGCTCGGCTGCGCCGACCTGGTCCGCCGCACGTTCAGCACGCTGTCGGAGGGCGAGCGCAAGCGCGTCCAGATCGCCCGCGCCCTCATGCCGGACCCGGAGCTCCTCCTGCTGGACGAGCCCGCCGCCGGCCTCGACCTCGGCGGCCGGGAGGACCTCGTCTCCCGCCTCGCCGCCCTGGCCGCCGACCCGGCCGCGCCCACGATGGCGATGGTGACGCACCATGTGGAGGAGGTCCCCGAGGGCTTCACCCACGCGCTGCTCCTGCGCGCGGGCGAGATCGTCGCGCAGGGCAAGGTCGACGAGGTGTTCACGCCGGAGCACCTGTCCGGGACGTTCGGGCTCCCGCTGGCCGTCGACCGGCAGAACGGGCGCTGGTACGCCCGCTCTCTGCGCTGAAACGCACCCTGCCCGCGCGGTGAACTGCGGCGTTACCTACCATCGTGGGGCATTGCGTAATCGTGGGACCAGAGTGGGTGCTCCTTGGACGTCCTTGACGCGGCCGCGGTGTTCGCCGCCGGGGTCGCCGCCGGCGGGATCAACGCCATCGTCGGCTCCGGCTCGCTGATCACTTTCCCGACGCTGGTCGCGCTCGGGTATCCGCCGGTGATGGCGAACGTCTCCAACAACGTGGGCCTGGTGTCGGGGAACATCAGCGGCGCGTACGGGTACCGCCGGGAGCTCCGCGGGCAGCGCCGCCGGCTGCTGCGGCTCGGCACCGCGTCGCTGATCGGCGCGATCGCGGGCGGCCTGCTGCTGCTCGCGCTGCCGCCGGAGGCGTTCGACGTCATCGTGCCCGGCCTGATCCTGATCGCGCTGGTGCTCGTGGTCGTCCAGCCCCGGCTGCAGGCGTGGCTGAAGGCGCGCCGGGACGGGGAGGCCGCGCACCGGCCGGACGGCGGCCTGGTCCTGTGGCTGGGCGTGCTGGGCACCGGCGTGTACGGCGGGTACTTCGGGGCCGCGCAGGGCATCGTGCTGATCGCGCTGCTCGGCATCGCGCTGGACGACGACCTCCAGGTGCTGAACGGCGTCAAGAACGCGATGGCGGCCATCGTCAACGGCACGGCCGCGCTGCTGTTCACGGTGATGTGGCTGCTCGGCCGGACGGAGATCAGCTGGGTGGCGGTGCTGCTGATCGCGGTCGGCTCCACCGTCGGCGGGCTGCTCGGCGCGCGGCTCGGCCGGCGCATCCCGCCGCTGATGCTGCGCGGCGTGATCGTGGCCGTCGGCGCGATCGCGATCTTCGAGCTGCTGACCAACTGACCCGCGCCGCCGCAGGATTGCCGGGCCCCTGTTCCGGGTATATATCGAACGTGCGTTCGAACATGGGAGGGCGGCGCGGATGAAGGGCGACCGGGTCGAGATCGTGGTGGACGTCGGCGGCTCGGCCACCAGGACCTACGAGGTGACCGCGACCCGCGCCGGGCGCCGCGTGGAGATCGCCAACCGGCGTGGGATCGTCGAGGTCAGCGAGGTGACCCGCACCGGCACGGCGGTGCGGACCGCCCGCTTCATGTCCAGCCGCGTCCTCGCGCTCGTGGAGCACCCCGCGTCGGACGCGCCGCCGGCCGACGGGTCATAGGCCGCGGTTCAGACCAGGGGGCGGACCTGGAGGGTGCCCTCTTCGGTCACCCGGGTTTCGAAGGCCGGCTGGCGGGCGGTCGCGGGGCCGTGGACGACCGAGCCGTCCGCTACCCGGAAAGTGCTGCCGTGCCAGGGGCAGACGACGCAGACGTCGGCGTTGTCGTCGTTGACGATGCGGCCCTGGTGGAGGGGGCCGGCCAGGTGGCTGCACCGGTCGGTGAGGACGTGGACGTCGTCGCCGATGCGCAGCACGAACAGGTTGATGTAGCCGAGGCGGCGGGTGACCGGCCAGCCGTCGGGGAGGTCGGCGGCGGAGCACACGTCGTGCCAGCCGAGCGTGACGAGGTGGCCGACCTTCTCGGCGTGGCTGGCGCCCGCGGCCTGCCGGAAGGCGAGGTGCCTGCCGAGGAAGCCGCCCGCGAGCAGGGTGGACAGGCCGGCGAAGCCGAACGCGCGGCCGGCGGCGTCGCGGCCCTGGTAGCGGGCCACCAGGGACGCCGAGTACAGCAGGCCGGTCGTGGCCATCCCGGCGGCGTGGACGAGGCCGACGCGCTGCTGCTCGCGGTGCAAAGAGCCCCAGTCGGCGATGCCGGTGAGGGCGGTCGGCAGGGCGCCGGCGAGCCCGGCGGCGACGAGGGCCTGCGAGGCGCGCCGCGTCCCCGGCACGAGGTCGAGGACGGCGGCGGACAGCCACAGCCCGAAGGGCACGTCGGTGAGCGGCGGGTGCGCGGGATGGCCCAGCGGGACGCCGTGCAGGGCGTCCTTGACCGGCCCCGGGTGCACCGTGCGGCGCACGGCCGTGGACAGGACGCGGATGGTACGGTCCAAACCGCTCGCCTGCGCGAGCGCGTCGGGGGCGTCCGCCAGCCGCGCGGACGTCTGGGGCCGGGACCCGCGCCGGAATATGTTCACCCGTCGGGGCATGTCCCCTCCTCCGCGGTCATGAGACGCCTGGTGCGACATTAGTCTTCCGCGTTCGCCAGCGGCCAGTCATACCTACCTGCGGCCGGGAGGGGCTAAACCACGGGGTCAGGGCGCCGCGGGCGCCAGGGTGACGGGTACTCCGCTGAAGACGGCGTTGCCGGACAGGGGGTCGATCTCCTGTTCGTCGGTGACGGCGTTGACGTTGACGCCCGCGTGCTCGCGCGCCACGGCCGCCCGTGTCCCGGGACGGTCGTGGCCCCACCCGTGCGGCAGGCTGACGACGCCGGGCATGACGGTGTCGGTGGGCTCGGCCACGGCGTCGACGCTGCCCGTCCGGGACGTGACCCGGACCGTGTCGCCCGCGCTGACGCCGAGGCGGTCGGCGTCCGCGGGGTTCAGCTGGAGGGTGCAGGAGTTCGATCCGCGCACCAGTTCGGGGACGTTGTGCAGCCAGCTGTTGTTGGAGCGCAGGTGGCGGCGCCCGATCAGGACCATCCCGCCGGCCGGGGCGTCGCGCAGGGCGGCGTGCAGCCGGTCGACGTCGGCGGCGAACGTGGGCGGGCACAGCTCGATCCGGCCGGACGTGGTGCAGAGCACCTCGTCCAGGCGCGGCTTGAGGGCGCCGAGGTCGAGGCCGTGCGGGTGCTCGGTGCGCAGCCGGGTCAGGGTGAGGCCGGACGGGTCGGCGCCGAAGCCGTCGCCGTAGGGGCCGAGGCGCAGCATCATGTCGAGCCGCTGCTCGGTGAGCGTGCCGGTGTCGAGCATCTTGCGCAGCTCGTCCGGTTCGCGGCCGTGCACCGGGGAGCCTTCGAGCGCGGTCGCCTTCGCCAGCGTCGAGGTGATGATCATCTCGTCGAGGGCGGCCGGGTCGCCGTCCGACCCGGACGCGATCATGGCGAGCCGGCCGAGGATGGCGGCCTCGCTGGGGCGCCCGTCCGGCAGCGGGACGACGGGCGGCGAGTAGCGCGCGTAGTCGCGGACGGCGAGCCCGGTCAGCGCGATGTCGTAGTGCGGCGTCTGCGCGGGGCGCGGCGGCGGCAGGATCACCTGCGCGTGCCGCGTCGTCTCGTTCAGGTACGGGTCGACGCTCACCATGAACTCCAGCCCGGCGAGCGCGCGGTCGAGCCGGGCGGCGTTCGGCGCCGACAGCGCCGGGTTCCCGCCGATGGTGATCAGCGCCCTGACCCGGCCTTCGCCCTCGGTCTCGATCTCGTCCGCGAGGGTCGCGACCGGGAACTCGCCGTTGACCTCGGGCAGCCCGCGCACGCGGCTGCGCCACCGCCCGGTCGTGAACGGCTTGCGGCGCCGGTACACGGGCGCGTGCGCGGGGCGCGGGAACATCGCGCCGCCCTCCCGGTCGAGGTTCCCGGTGAGGACGTTCAGGGCGTCCACGAGCCAGCTGTTGAGCGTCCCGTACGCCTGCGTGCAGGTCCCGATGCGCCCGTAGACGGCGGCGCGGTCCGCGGCGGCCAGTTCCCGGGCCGTCCGCCGGATCGCGTCCGCCGGGATGCCGGTCCTGGACGCGACGCGCTCGGGGGCGAAGTCGACGGCGAGGGCGCGCAGGTCGTCCTGCCCGTTGACCCGCCCGGCCAGGCGGTCGTCGACGAGGTCCTCGGCGAAGAGGGTGTGCACGAGCGCCATGAGGAAGAACGCGTCCGTGCCGGGGCGGATGAACAGGTGCTCGTCGGCCAGCGCGGCCGTCCGGGTGCGGCGCGGGTCGACGACCGTGACCTTGCCCCCGCGCGCCTTGATCGCCTTCAGCCGCCCGGGGAAGTCGGGCGCCGACGCGAGGCTCCCGTTGGACTCCAGCGGGTTCGCCCCCAGCATCAGCAGATGCCGCGTCCGGTCGAGGTCGGGCACCGGGATCGCGAGCGGGTCGCCGAACATGTGCCCGCACGAGACGTGCTTCGGCATCTGGTCGGCGGTGCTGGCGGTGAACAGGTTGCGCGTGCCGAGCGCCTTCACGATCGCGCCGCCGTACAGCGGCCCGGCGATCGAGTGGGCGGTCGGGTTGCCGATGTAGACGGCGACCGCGTCCCGGCCGTGCCGCCCGATGACGTCGGCGAGCCCCTGCCGGACGGCCGCGAACGCCTCGTCCCACCCGGCCGCCTCGCCGTTGACCAGCGGCTCCGCCAGCCGGTCGGGGTCGCCGTCGAGGCGGCCGAGCGTCGCGCCCTTGGGGCAGATGAAGCCCTTGCTGAACGGATCCTTGTCATCGCCCCGCACGCGGGTCACGGCTCCCGCGTCGTCCAGGGTCAGTTCGAGCCCGCACAGGGCTTCGCAGAGGGGACAGGTGCGGAACGCCGTGCGGTCGCCCATCGAGACACTCCTTGTGAACGGGACCGTCGGCCCCATGATGACCGGTCGGCCGCCCCCGCACCATGGCCGCCCCCCAGGCATGGCCGTAACGGACATTTGGGAGTTACTTTGAAGGTGAGGACTTTCGGCAGCCTCTAGGGAGCTGCTATGGAGCCGTGGGTCGCCTGGTTGCTGCTCGCCGCGCTGCTCGGAATCGCCGAGTTGCTCACCCTCACGTTCGCCCTCGGGATCCTGGCCGTCGCCGCGATCGCCGCCGGGCTGACCGGCGCGCTGGGCCTGCCGCTCGCCGCGCAGGCCGCCGTCTTCGCCGTCGGGTCGGTCGCGGGCATCGGCGTCCTCCGCCCCATCGCGACCCGCCACATCAGGCAGCCGCCGCCGCTGCGCTCCGGGACGGCCGCGCTGGTCGGCCGCGAGGCGTACACGCTCACCGAGGTCACCCGCCGCGGCGGGCGCGCCCGGATCGGCGGCGAGGAGTGGACGGCCCGTCCCTACGATCCCGACCTCGTCATCCCGGCCGGCGCCACCGCCGACGTCCTCGCCATCGAAGGGGCAACGGCCCTGCTTTATCCGGTCTCGTCCGGAACGGATGAGGAGTCGCCATGACCGACATCGCCATCGCCCTGCTGATCGCCGCGATCTGCGGCGCGGCCGTGCTGGCCACCGCGGTGATGCGGACGGTGTGGATCGTCCCGCAGGCGCGGGCCCGCAACGTCGAGCGCCTCGGCCGCTACCACCGCACCCTCGAACCCGGCATCAGCTTCGTCTTCCCGTTCGTCGACCGGGTGAAACCGCTGATCGACCTGCGCGAGCAGGTGGTGTCGTTCAAGGCGCAGCCGGTCATCACCGAGGACAACGTCGTCGTCCACATCGACACCGTGCTGTTCTTCCAGGTCACCGACCCGCGCGCCGCCGACTACGAGATCGTGAACTACATCAAGGCGATCGAGCAGCTCACCGCGACGACCCTGCGGAACGTCATCGGCACCCTCGACCTGGAGGCCACCCTGACGTCCCGGGACCGGATCAACACGGCGCTGCGCGGCGTGCTGGACGACGCGTCCGGGAAATGGGGCATCCGCGTCACCCGCGTGGAGATCAAGGCGATCGAGCCGCCGCCGTCCATCAAGGACGCGATGGAGAAGCAGATGCGCGCCGAGCGCGAGAAGCGCGCCGCGATCCTCACCGCCGAGGGCGCCCGCGCCTCCGCGATCCTCACCGCGGAGGGCGAGCGGCAGTCGACGATCCTCAAGGCGGAGGGCACCCGGCAGGCCGCGATCCTGGAGGCCGAGGGCCAGTCCGCCGCGGTCACCCAGGTCTTCAACGCGATCCACGCCGCCGACCCGGACCCGAAGCTCCTCGCCTACCAGTACCTCCAGACCCTGCCGAAACTGGCCGAGGGCAAGGGCAGCACCTTCTTCGTCATCCCGAGCGAGGTGACGAACGCCCTGCAGGCCGTGAGCCACGCCTTCGGCGGCAGCCTCGACGACGCGAAGCCGTTCGACGCCGGCAAGCCGCGCGACGACGCGAAGCCCGCCGAGGGCGGCCCCGAAGAACTTCCCGAAGCGGACGTCCCCTTCGAGCTGACCACCGGCCGGCCCAACGGCCGGGAGGAACCGGCCTGATCTTCGGCCTCGGCCACCTGGACGCGGGCGGGGCCGCCCCCTATAGGGGGTTCCAGGTGGTCGCCTCCCTGCGTTAACGTGCCATGCTTGGCCGACCCAGGGTCCAAGAGGGCCGGACGGAGGCGAGGCGATGAGCAGGCGGGGGACGGCGGCCGCGGCCGCGGTCATGGCCGGAGCGGCTCTGACGGCGGCGGCGTGCGGGGGTTCGGGGGACTCCGAGGCGAAGGGGGCGACCCCGCCGCCGGCGACGTCCGGCGCGCAGGGCGGCGGGCAGAAGACCGCGCCGCCCGCCAAGCAGCCGATCATCCTCGCGTTCGGCGGCGACACCCACTTCGAGGGGCAGTTGCGGGCGCGGCTCGGCAACCCGTCCACGGCGCTCGGGCCGGTGGCGAAGCAGTTGCGGGCCGCCGACCTCACCATGCTCAACCTGGAGACCGCCATCACGACCGGGGGTACGCCCGCGCCCGGCAAGCAGTTCACCTTCCGGGCGCCGCCTTCCGCGTTCAAGGCGCTGAAGGCCGCCGGGGTGGACGTCGTCTCCATGGCCAACAACCACGGCATGGACTACATGCAGGGCGGCCTGCGCGACTCCCTGCTCGCGATCAAGCGGACGGGCTTCCCGGTCGTCGGCATCGGTAAGAACGCCGATGCCGCCTACAAGCCGTATCGGGTGACGGTGAAGGGCAACAAGCTCGCCATCGTGGGCGCGACGCAGGTCCTGGACGACAACCTGATCCAGGCTTGGACGGCGACCGACAGCCAGGGCGGTCTCGCGTCGGCGAAGAACGTCCCGCGGATGGTCCAGGCGGTGAAGGAGGCGCGCAAGGGGTCGGACGTCGTCATCGTCCACCTGCACTGGGGTGCTGAGCTCCAGCCTTGCCCGCTGCCGCGCCAGAAGGAACTCGCCCGGCAACTGGTGGAGGCCGGCGCCGACATCATCGTGGGGGGTCACGCTCACATCCCCCTGGGCGGCGGCTACCTGAATGACACCTACGTCCACTACGGCATGGGCAACTTCGTGTTCTACTCGGCCAACGGCCAGACGGCGAAGTCCGGCGTGCTGTTCCTGAAGGTGCAGGACGGCAAGGTCGTCAAGGACAAGTGGAGCCCGGCCCTCATCCAGGGCGGCATCCCGATCCCGATGAAGGGCGCCGCCGCGAAGGCGGAGCTCAAGCGGTGGAACGGGCTGCGCGGCTGCACGGGCCTGTCGGCGCGTCCGTCCTGAGGGCTGGACTCCCCCACTGCGGGAGGGAACAGGGTGGGGCCTGTGAGCGGCGATCCCCTGCCGATCGGACGGTTCGCGCGGCCGGCCGCATTGGACGGCGCGTCCGATGGGCGTAAGTTCGGGCTTATGCGAGAGCTGCGGGTGAGGTCGGGCGAGATCGAGCTGGCGGTGCGGACGCGCGGCGAGGACGGGCGGCCGACGGTGGTCCTCGTGCACGGCTACCCCGATACGGGAGCGATGTGGGACGACGTGGCCGAGCGCCTCGCCCCGCGGTTCCGCGTCGTCGTGTACGACGTGCGGGGCGCGGGCGCGTCGAGTGCCCCGTCCGACCCGCTCGATTACGGCCTCGACGCGCTCATGGGCGACCTGGAGGCCGTCCTGGACGGTGTCGGCGCCGACGCCCCCGTCCACCTGGTGGGGCACGACTGGGGGTCGGTGCAGGGCTGGGAGGCGGTCATCGGCGACCGGCTGCGGAGGCGCATCGCGTCCTTCACCTCGATCTCCGGCCCGGACCGGCGGCACATGGCGCGGTGGGTGCGCGAGGGCGTCCGGTCAGGGCCGCGGGGCGTCGCGGAGGTGCTCGGACAGGCGCGCCGCAGCGTCTACATGCCGGTGTTCATGGCGCCCCGCGTCGGCGAGGCCGCGGCCCGCGCGCTCGCCGCCGGGTTCGGGCGGATGATGCGGCTGCGCGAGGGCGCCGAGCCGAGGCCCGGCCACCCGGCGGAGACGCTGCCGGCGGACGCCCGCAACGGCCTCGGCCTGTACCGCGCCAACGTGGGTCGCGGCGCGTCCGGCGACGGCCGGACGGACGTCCCCGTCCAGCTCATCGTCCCGCTCAAGGACCGGTACGGCTCGCAGTCGCTGCTGCTGTCCGCACGCGGGCTCGTGCCGCGCCTGTACGTGCGCCGTGCACCGGCAGGCCATTGGGTGGCGCGCAGCCGCCCCGACCTCATCGCCCGCTGGGTCGCCGAGTTCGTCGACCACATCGAGGGCGGCCCGGAGACGCCGGGTCTCGCCCACGCCCGTGCGGCGGGACGGCCCGGCAAGGAGTTCGGGGGCGATCTCGTCGTCGTCACCGGCGCGGGCAGCGGCATCGGACGCGCGACCGCCCACGCCTTCGCCGCCGCGGGGGCGCGGGTCGTCGTCGCCGACATCGACGAGGGCGCCGCCAAGCGAACCATGGACGAGATAGAGGCGGCCGGCGGCGAAGCCCACATTTACGGGGTCGACGTGGCCGACGCGGACGCGATGGAACGATTCGCCGACTACGTCCGGGAAACGTTCGGCGTCCCCGACATCGTGGTCAACAATGCGGGCATCGCCGTGGCGGGTTCCCTGCTGGAGATGTCCGAGGACGAATGGACGCGCATACGGTCCATCAACCTCGACGGCGTGTATCGCGGTTCCCGCCTGTTCGGGCGCCAGATGGTGGAACGCGGCGAGTGGGGCCACATCGTCAACATCTCGTCGTTCGCCGCGTTCGTGCCGAGCCCCGAACTGCCCGCCTACAGCGCGACCAAGGCCGCCGTGCTCCACATGACGGAAAGTCTCCGCCTGGACCTGGACCGCTACGGGATCGGGGTCTCCGCCATCTGCCCCGGCGTCATCGACACGCCCATCACGGGCCGGACCCGTTTCGTCGGCCTGCCGCCAGGTGTGGACGACGAACTGCGCGAACGGATGGGCCGCGCGATCCAGCGTCGCGGGTTCCCGCCGGAGAAGGTGGCGAAGGCGATCCTGCGGGCCGTCCGGCAGGACGTCCCGGTGGTGCCCGTCACCGTCGAGGCGCGCGCCGGCCGGTTGCTCTCCCGCGTGTCCCCGGCCGCCAACAGGGCGCTCGCCCGCGTCGGCCGCCGCGCCGGAGACCACGCCATAGAACGGCTGACCTGACCGTAGAGTGGCGGCCATGGCCGCGCAGGAACGTCACGCCGCGAAGACGCGCATCCTCACGTTCAACACCCTCTTCCGCGGCCGCACGCGAGCCCGCATGGACGCCCTGGCAGGGCTTCTCGACGATTCCGACTACGACATCGTCTGCCTGCAAGAGGTGATATCGCCGTTCATCCTCTCCCGGCTGCGCCGCGCGACGCCGTCCTATCCGCACATGGCGCGGGCCTGGGGGTTCCCGCTCATCCGCGGGGGACTGGTCACCCTTTCCCGCTGGCCCATCACCCGCACCCACTACGAGCCGTTCGCTCTCGCCCGTCCGGCCCGTCCGGAATGGTTCCTCAACAAAGGCGCCCTGTTCACCCGCGTCAAGCTGCCGAGCGGCTACCTGACGGTGGTGAACACGCACCTCTCCGCGAACCTGGACATGGACTGGTCCCCGTCCAACGCCTACACGAAGGTGGAGCAGGGCGAACTGGCACAGCTGGCGCAGGCCGTCAGCAGGATCGACCCGGCCGAACCCCTGGTCGCGGTGGGCGACTTCAACGTCCCCCGCGACTCCCCCTACTTCGCGGCGTTCGCGTCCGCCGCCGGCCTGCAGGACGCCCTCGCCGGCAGCACAGAACCGACCTACCGCCCCGAATGCGCCGACATCGGGGCGATAGACCAGCTCCTCCATACACCGGGCCTAAAGGCAGACCCCCGCGTCGTCTTCACCGACGAGATCACCCTGCCGGACGGCGCCCGAGCCCACCTCTCCGACCACTACGCCATAGAGGCCGCCCTGCACCTCCCCACCTGATCCGGCGGGCTCACCGGTCGGCTCCCGCCGGCCGGAGGCGGATCGCGGTCCAGGAGACTCGGGGGAGGACGGCCTTCAGGGTGTCGCCTTCGACCGTCACCCGGTCGTTGGGGCGGAGGACGACGCGGTCCGGGGATTCGCGGGTGTTGGTGGCGGCCAGGTCGGCGTCGGTCAGCGTGTCGGCCTCGGCGAGGTGCAGGGCCTCGGCGAACAGGTGCAGGTCCACGGTCAGTTCCACGGGGTCGTTCTGGTCGCGGTTGACGGCGAAGACGACCACCTCGCCGGTCTCCGCGTCGTGGGTGGCGATGGCGTCGACCACCGGGACCTCGCCGTACTTGGCGGTCCCGTAGGTGGGGGACGTGAGGCGCGTGCGCAGCACGTCCCCGCGGGCGAGGGCCGCGGTCTTCGCGAACGGGTGGAAGATCGTCTGCCGCCAGGCCGGGCCGCCGGGCTCGGTGCGGATCGGGGCGATCACGTTGACCAGCTGCGCCTGGCAGGCCGCGGTGACCCGGTCGCTGTGCCGCAGCAGGGAGATGAGCAGGTTGCCGACGACGACGGCGTCCGCGACGTTGTACTCGTCCTCGATGACGCGGGGCGCCACGTCCCAGCTCTCGGGGGGCTCTTGGCCCTGGAAGCGGGACAGGTACCAGACGTTCCACTCGTCGAACGACAGGTTGATCTTCTTCTTGCTGCGCAGCCGCGCGCCGACGCTGTCGGCCGTCGCGACGATGCTGTCGACGAAGTGGTCCATGTCGACGGCGCTGGCGAGGAACGAGCCCAGGTCGCCGTCCATCTCCTCGTAGTAGGCGTGGCAGGACACGTAGTCGACGAGGTCGTAGGCGTGCTCCAGGACGGTCGCCTCCCACGTGCCGAACGTCGGCATCGCGGAGCTGGAGCTGCCGCACACGACCAGTTCGAGGCCCGGTTCCGCCGACCGCAGCGCCCGCGCGGTGGACGCGGCGAGCAGGCCGTACTCGTGGGCGGTCTTGTGCCCGGTCTGCCACGGCCCGTCCATCTCGTTGCCGAGGCACCACATCCGGATGCCGTACGGCTTGGCGGCCCCGTTCGCGCGCCGCAGCTCGGAGAGCGTGGTCCCCTCGGGATGGTTGACGTACTCGTGGACGTCCAGCGCCTCCTGGACGCCCCGGGTGCCGAGGTTCACCGCGTACATGATCTCGACGTCGGCCTTGGCCGCCCACCGGGCGAACTCGTCGATGCCGACCTGGTTCGTCTCGACGCTGTGCCAGGCGAGGTCGCGGCGGCGGGGCCGCCGGTCGCGCGGCCCGATGCCGTCCTCCCAGCGGTAGCCGGAGACGAAGTTGCCGCCCGGATAGCGCACCACCGTGACGCCCAGCTCGCGGGTCAGCGCGAGGACGTCGGTGCGGAACCCGTCCTCGTCCGCCGACGGGTGGTCCGGTTCGTAGATGCCGGTGTAGACGCAGCGCCCCATGTGCTCGACGAACGAGCCGAACGTGCGGCGGCTGACCGGGGCCACGACCGAGGCGGGATCGAGGACGACAGAAGCGAGGTGCATGTTTTCCCTTCGGGGGGCGGTCACTTGACGGCGCCGATGGTGAGGCCGCCGCGCCAGTACCGCTGGAGCAGGAGGAAAGCGATGATCAGGGGGATGATCGCGACGAGCGAGCCGGCCACGATGACGTTGAACAGGGCCTGCCCGCCGCCGCTGCCGATGGTCGCGGACTGGTACCACGTGCGCAGTCCCACGGTCAGCGGGAACAGGTCGTCGTCGCTGAGCATCACCAGCGGCAGGAAGAAGTTGTTCCAGGTGGCCACCATCGTGAACAGCAGCACGGTGACGAGCGCGGGGCGCATCGCCGGCAGCGCGACGCTGAGGAACACCCGGAACTCGCCGGCGCCGTCGATGCGGGCGGCCTCCAGCATCTCGTCCGGCACCGAGTCGTGCGCGTAGACGCGCAGCAGGTACACGCCGAACGGGTTGAGCAGCGACGGCAGGATCACCGCCCACACCGAGTCGGTGAGCCCGATCTCGCTCATCAGCAGGTACGTCGGCAGGACGAGCGCCGTCATCGGCACCATGATCAGGCCGAGCAGGGCCGCGAACAGCGCGTTGCGCCCGGGGAAGCGCAGCTTGGCGAACGCGTATCCGGCGAGCGCCGCGACCGCCGTCGCGCCGAAGCCGCTCACGACCGAGTACAGCGCCGAGTTCCGCAGCCACTTGAGGTAGACGCCGTCGTCCTGGGTGAACAGCCGGGACAGGTTGTCGAACAGGCTGAAGTCGCCGCCGAACCACAGCGGCTGCGAGCCGAACAGCCCGTCGTTGTTCTTCGTCGCCGCCACCAGCAGCCACCAGAACGGCAGCAGGAAGTACACCGCCATGACCGCCATCACGGCGTGCGAGGCGATCCGCCCGGCGCCGAACCGGGCCGTCCGGCGCGGCGTCCGCTCGGCCGCGCGGGTGGACGTGCCGTCCAGCGTCACGGTGCTCATCGCAGCGCGCTCCTTCGCCTCGTGACGAACAGGAAGATGTACGACCCGATGAAGACGACCGCGCCCAGCAGGAAGGAGATGGCGGCGGAGTAGTTGTACTGCTGGTACGAGAACGCCTGGTGGTAGGCGTACATGTTGGGCGTGTAGCTGTTGGTGATCGCGCCCGGGTTCAGCGGCTGCAGGATCAGCGGCTCGGTGAAGAACTGCAGGGTGCCGATGATCGTGAAGATCGTGACCAGCACGATCGCCGCGGAGATCATCGGCGTCTTGATGCGCAGCGCGATCTGCACCGGCCCGGCGCCGTCGATGCGGGCCGACTCGTACACCTCGCGCGGCAGCCCCTGCAGCGCCGCGTACAGGACGATCATGTTGTAGCCGGCCCACTGCCAGGTCACGACGTTGCCCAGCGAGACCAGCACCGTGTCGCCGGACAGCGGGTCCAGGCCGCCGGCGGAGCTGAACAGGCCGGTCCGCGGGCTGTAGAGGAAGCCCCACATCAGCGTCCCGATCACCACCGGCACCGCGTACGGGACGAACGCCGCCAGCCGGAAGAACCGCGACAGGCGTGAGGTGGCCTCGTCGATGAGCAGCGCGAAGACCAGCGCCAGCGCGATCATCACCGGGGTCTGCACGACCCCGAAGACGATCACGCGGACGACGCCGCGGCGGAACTCGGGGTCGCCGAGCGCCTGCCGGTAGTTGTCCAGCCAGGCGAAGACCTCGCCCTGCACCAGCGTGGACCGGTACAGGCTGAGCTTGGCCGCGTACGCCATCGGCAGCAGCAGGAACGCGACGAGCAGGACGGTGAAGGGGGTGACGAACAGCCACCCGGCCGCCGCGTGGCGGCCGGGTCCCTTGCGTATCCTCACGGCGCGACCTTGAAGCCCTGCTGCGAGGCGTACTTCGTCAGGTTCTGCTGGACGGTGTCCAGCGCCGCCGGCCACGAGGTCTTCTTCTCGATGGCCTGGTTCAGGGCCGTCGTCAGCTGGCTGAAGTAGTAGCTGTTGAACGGGCTCCAGCGGAACTCGCCGACGCCGTTGTACGCGGGCACGAACACCTCGTTGACCTTCTGGCCGCCGAAGAACTCGTACTCCTTGCCGCGGAAGTAGTCCCACTCCAGGATCGGCGTCGCGGTCGGGAACAGGAACGCCTGGTCGATGCCGATGCGCCACGCCTCCTTGTCGACCCCGAAGATCTCCATGGCGACCTTCGTCGCCTCCTTCGGGTGCTCGGACTGGTCGGTGACGGCGAACGCGGAGCCGCCCCAGTCGCCCTGCGCGTTCGCGCCGTCCGTCCACTGCGGCAGCGGCGCGGCCCGCCACTTGCCGGAAGTCTTCTTGGCGACGCTCGCCAGGTAGCCGGGACCCCAGCCGGCGGCCAGGTAGGTGGCGTACTTGCCGGTGGTCAGGCCGGTGTAGAAGTCGGTCGTCGCGAAGGCGGTGGTGTCGGCGAGGCCGGTGCCGACCATGTCCTCCCAGTACGACATCGTCTGCTTGGCCTGCGGGCCGTTGAGGCTGAGACCGATGTTCGGCGCCTTCGCGGACGTGTAGTCGAACGGCCGCGCGCCGGCCTGCCACAGCAGCCCGGTCATGAAGCCGCCGTCGTTGGCGCCGAAGTCGGTCATGAAGCTGGACGGCGACGCCTTCTTCAGCTTCTGCGCCTGCTCCTTGAACTCGGCCCAGGTCTTCGGGACGGTGAGCTTGTACTTGTCGAAGATGTCCTTGCGGTACAGCATCGCCATCGGGCCGGCGTCGACCGGGATCGCGTACACCTTGTCGCCGGCGCTGACCTGCTTCCACGCCCAGTCGACGTAGTTGCCCTTGGCGGCGTTGGCGCCGTACTCGCCCATGTCGACCAGGTGCTTGGTGAGCTGGAACGTGGGGATCTCCTGGAACTCGATCATCACCACGTCCGGCGCGCCCTTGCCCGCCTTGAGCGCGGTCTGCAGCTTGGTGTACTGGTCCTGGCCGGTGCCGGCGTTCGTCCACTCGATCTGGACGTCGGTGTGCGTCTTGTTGAAGTGGTCGACGACCGGCTTGAACGACGGGTACCAGGCCCAGACCTTGATCTTGACGGGGCCGTCGGGCTTGCCGCCCGCGTCGCCGGACCCGCCGCAGCCCGCGGCGGTCAGCGCGGCGGCGGCGACCACCGCGACCATCGCCCGGACCGGCCGGCGCCGTCCGCGTTTTAGACTGGAGTGCCTGACACTCATTGGTCCCTCCCAGGGGGATTCGACGCGCTGGTATCGCGTGTTGGGTAAGTCGGTCCTTGGTGCTGGCACACCAAGGACCGGCTGTCAGGTCCCGCGTACGTCCCGTGCCCGCACGAGCGCGAGGCGTCTCGCGAGTCGCATGTCAGCCCTGGTGAGCGCATGGCCCACCGGTTTCGGATATCCTTTGCAGCGCTGCAAACAGGATGCACGGCGCGGCAGTGGACGGCAAGAGGGAACTGCCGGAAGCTTGTGGAGGGCCGGAGCGGGCCGCCGACCGACACCAGCCGGAGGGGACGGGGATGCGACGAGGACGTGAGGTGACCCTGCGCGACGTGGCCGAGCTCGCCGGCGTGTCCAGCCGGACGGTCTCCAACGTGGTGAACGGCTACGCCAACGTCACCGAGCACACCCGGCGGCGCGTGCAGGAGGCCGTCGACCAGCTCGGCTACCGGCCCAACGTGCTCGCCCGCAACCTGGCGCGCGGCCGGTCCGGGCAGATCGCGGTGGTCGTCCCGTACCTGGACACGCCGTATTTCTCCGAACTGCTCCAGGACATCATCCGGGCCGCCCGCGTGCAGGGCTACAACGTGCTGATCGACCAGACGGACGGCGACCGCGAGCACGAGCGGATGCTCATCAACCACGGCTCCAGCCGGCTGCTCTTCGACGGGGTCATCTTCAGCCCGCTCGGCCTCTCGCAGGAGGCCCTCGCCGACCGCGACCCCGACCTGCCGCTGGTCATCCTCGGCGAGCGCGTCAGCGATGGAACGTTCGACCACGTCGGCATCGACGACGTCGAGGCGTCCCGGCACGCCGTCGAGCACCTGCTGGACCTCGGCCGCCGCCGGGTCGCCGCGATCGGCGACCAGCCGTACGAGACGGGCGAGGCGGCCCAGCTGCGCACCCGCGGCTTCCGCGAGGCGCACGAGCGGCGCGGGCTCCCGGTGCACGAGGACCTCATCATCCGCAGGCCCCGCTTCAACCGGGCGGACGGCGCGGAGGCCATGGCCCACCTGCTCGACCGCGGCGACCCGCCGGACGCCGTCTTCTGCTACAGCGACCTCGTCGCGCTGGGCGCGATCCACACGCTGATCTCGCGCGGGATGCGGGTGCCGGAGGACGTCGCGGTCATCGGCTACGACGACATCGAGGACGGCCGGTACTCCAACCCGACGGTCACCACGATCTCGCCGGACAAGGGCATGATCGCGGCCACCGCCGTCGAGCGCCTGCTGCTGCGCATCGGCAGCAAGACGCCGCCGCCCGGGCTCGAACTCCGGGCGCCGCACCGCCTGATCGTCCGCGAGAGCACCGCCGGCCGCGCCGCCCCCGCCGCGCACTGACCCCCGCCGCCCGGCCGCGCCCGCGTGCCGGTGTGCCGCACCGGCTCGCTCGGCCGCGCCCGCGAGGCGGCGTGCCGCAGCGGCCCGCCCGGCCGCGGCCTCGTGGCGGCGGGGCGCGTGCGGCGGGTTCCTTTCGTACGGTTCTTGCGCCCTTCCGGCGTTCGGTGCATGCTGTTTTGCAGCGCTGCAATTGCCGGCGGCGGCGGACTCGGGGCGCGCGCCGCCGGCCGTCGCGGCCGCGTGCGCCGGCGCCCCGCGTTCCCGGAGGTGAGTCAAGGCCGCCACGTCGGCGTCGATGTTACCGGTCACACCCGCTGTCATGCGCGGGGTCCGCGGCCGTCCGGCCGCTCGCCCCCGCGTGTTTCGGGCCGGCAGCGTCACCCGAAAGGAGAGTCCCCATGACCGCTCCCCTGGTGCCGCATGCGCGGCGGCGCCCCTGGCGCGCCTTGGCGATCGCCTTGGCCGTCGCGCTCGCGGCGGTGTCGTCGGCTGCCCTGGCCACCCGGTCCGCAGGCGCCGGCGAGCAGGTGCGCCTCGCCGGCGCGGCCGCCGGGAAGGCCCTGGCGGCGGGGTATCCGAACCCCGGATACGTCACCGGCTCGACCGGCGCGCACGACCCCTCCGTCGTCCGGGCGCCCGGCGGGACCTACATCGTCGTCACGACCGGCGACGACATCCCGATCAAGACGTCCACCGACCGGACCGCGTGGCGGAACGCCGGCGTCGCCTTCCCCGGCGGCGCGCCGTGGACCAGCGCCTACACCAATGGCGGCCGGAGCCTGTGGGCGCCCGACATCTCCTACCACAACGGCCAGTTCTACCTGTACTACTCGGCGTCCACCTTCGGGTCGCAGCATTCGGCGATCTTCCTGGCCACCAGTCCCACCGGCGCGTCGGGCACCTGGACGCACCGCGGCATGGTCATCGACAGCAGCTCCTCGGTGGACTACAACGCGATCGACCCGAACCTCGTCGTCGACGGGTCGGGCCAGTGGTGGCTGACCTTCGGGTCGTTCTGGTCCGGCATCAAGATGATCCGCCTTGACGCCGGCAGCGGCCTGCGCTCCTCGTCCGACCGGTCCGTGCGCTCCATCGCGTCCCGGGGCGGCGGCCCGATCGAGGCTCCGTTCATCTACCGGCACGGCGGCTACTACTACCTGTTCGTGTCGTTCGACTACTGCTGCCGGGGCGCCGCCAGCACCTACCGCGTCATGGTGGGCCGGTCGGCGTCCGTCACCGGCCCCTACGTCGACCGCAACGGCGTGCCCATGAACAGCGGCGGCGGCACCGAGGTGCTCGCGGGCCACGGCTCGATCCACGGGCCGGGCCACCAGGCCGTCCTCGGCGACGTCGACGGCGACGTGCTCTTCTACCACTACTACGCGGACAGCGGCGCGTCCTTCCTGGGCATCAACCTGCTCGGCTGGGACGGCTCCGCCTGGCCCTACGTCTACTGACGACGGCCCGTTCCGGCCCGGACCACCCCGCCGGGCCGGAGCGGGCGGCCCGCCGTCCTCCGGGTTAGGCTGCCGCCATGTGCGAGACAGCGGCCGGGGAGGCACGGGCGTCGATGCCGCGTCCGGCGCCGGGGCCGGCGGTCGATCCGATCGCGCTGGAGCCGGTGGACGAGGTCGAGATCGTCACCCTGGTCGACAACGTCTTCGACTCCCTGCTGACCAGCGACGAGCGCACCCGGCGGGCCGCGGCCGGCGCGGGCGCGGTGGAGGCGCCGCTGTTCGAGGAGGGCCGCACCTACGACGGGCTGATCGCCGAGCACGGCTTCGCCGCACTGGTCACGGTGCGCAGGGCCGGGCGCTCGACCACGCTGCTGTTCGACACGGGTCGCTCCCAGGACGCGATGGTCACCAACGCCGACCGGCTCGGCGTCGGCTTCGGGGACGTCCAGGCCGTCGTGCTCAGCCACGGCCATTTCGACCACACGGGCGGGCTCGCCGGGCTGGCCGGCAGGCGCGGCGTCCGGTCCCTGCCGATGGTGCTGCACCCGCTGGTGTGGACCCGGCGCCGGTTCGCGGTGCCCGGCCGGGAGCCGGAGGAGCTGCCGACGCTGAGCAGGCGGGCGCTGGACGCGGAGGGCTTCGAGATCATCGAGCGGCGCGAGCCGTCCCTGCTGCTGGACGGCGCCGTGCTGATCACCGGCGAGGTCGACCGCACCACCGAGTTCGAGCACGGCATGCCGCCGCCGCACCAGGCGTGGACGGGGTCGGACTGGGTGCACGACCCGCTGGTGGCCGACGACCAGGCGCTCGTCGTGCACGTCCGCGACCGGGGCCTGGTGGTGCTGACGGGGTGCGGGCACGCGGGCGCGGTCAACATCGTCCGGCACGCGCGGCGGCTGACGGGGGTCGACCGGCTGCACGCGCTCGTCGGCGGGCTGCATCTGGGCGGCCCGGCCTTCGAACCGGTCATCCCGCCCACGGTCGCCGCGCTGACCGACCTGGCGCCGAGCCTGGTCGTCCCCGGCCACTGCACCGGCTGGCGCGCCCAGCACGCCCTGGCCTCCGCCCTGCCCGGCGCCTGGGTGCAGGGCAGCAGCGGCACGACGTACCGCCTTTCCGCCGCCTAACCCTCCTGGTAGCGGGCCAGGAGGGGGAGGAACAGCTCGTCCACGATGGCGATGATGCGCTCGTCCGGGACGGGCTCGAACGTCATGAGCATGTCGTGGCGCAGCAGGTCGAACGGCATCGCGAGCACCGAGCCGGGGACGCGGTCGCGGTCGAGCTCGCCGCGCTGGACCGCGCGCCGGTAGATGTCCCGCGACCAGAGCGACCCCGCGCCGATGAGCTGTCCGCGCAGCTCGGCGGGCGTGGTGCCGGCCTCGGCGAACAGGCCGCCGAGCTGCGCGCCGATCATGGCGGCGAGGTCGATGCGCCGCCGGGTCGCGGACCGCATCAGCGCGATGAGGTCGTCGCGCAGGTTCCCGGTGTCCGGGATGGTGACCGGATCGGTCTCCCTCCGGTGCCGGATGGCCGCGATCACCAGTTCGGTCTTGCCCGGCCACCGCCGGTAGAGGACGGCCCGGCTGGTGCCCGCCCGGGCCGCCACGCGCTCCATCGTCAGCGCCGCGTAGCCGGACTCGACCAGCTCGTCCCACGCGGCGCGCAGCAGCGCGTCCTCCAGAGCCTTGCCCCGCCGGCGCCGGCCCGGCTCCTCCGCCACGGCGTCCTCCGTTAAGAGTCACTTGTGTTTCTTAATGGGACAGTCTACCGTGGGGGATAAGAAACACTGATGACTCTTAACGAGGTGCGCAATGGGGGACCGTCTCGATTCGAAGGTGCTCAGGACCGCCGGCGTGCTGATCGTCGGCGTCCTGGCCGTCGTCTTCGACACCACGATCGTCGGGGTGGCGCTGCACTCGCTGGTGGCCGATCTGCATTCCTCGGTCGCCACGATCCAGTGGGTCACCACCGCCTACCTGCTCGCGCTCGGCATCACCGTCCCGCTCAGCACCTGGGCGATGGCCCGGTTCGGCGGCAAGCGCGTGTGGATCTTCTCGCTGGCCGTGTTCCTGGCCGGCTCCCTGGCGTCCAGCGCCGCCTGGAACGCCCCGGCCCTGATCGCCGGGCGGGTCGTCCAGGGCATCGGCGGCGGGCTGATGCTGCCGGTGATGACCACCCTGGTCGTCCGCGCCGCGGGCGGCCGGCTGCTCGGCCGCACCACGGCGGTCGTCGCGCTGCCCGCCCTGCTCGGCCCGATCCTCGGCCCGCTGGTGGGAGGCTTGATCCTCACGCACCTCAGCTGGCGGTGGATGTTCTGGGTGAACGTCCCGTTCTGCGTGGTCGGCATCTGGCTCGCCGCCCGGTACCTCGACCGCGACGACCCGTCCGGTCGCCCCCGCCTGGACGTCCCCGGGCTGACCCTGCTCGCCCCCGGCCTGGCCGCGACCATCTTCGGCCTCTCCGAGGCCGCCACCAAGGGCTTCGCGGAGCCCGGCACCCTGACCCCGCTGATCGCCGGCGTGGGGCTCCTCGCGGGCTTCGCCGCCTACGCGCTGCGCCGCACCGACCCGCTCGTGGACGTCCGCCTGTTCGCCCGCCGCCCGACGGTGTCGGCCTCGACCGTGCTGTTCTTCTCCGGCTTCGCCCTCTACGGCGCCGTCCTGCTGCTGCCGCTGCTCTACCAGCAGGTCCGCGGCACCACGGCCCTCGACGCGGGCCTCGCGCTCGTCCCGCAGGGCATCGGCGCGCTGCTGAGCCGCTCCCTCGCCGGCAGCCTCACCGACCGCCTCGGCGCCCGCCCGATCGCCGTCGCCGGCTTCCTGGTCGTCGGCGCCGCCACCGTCCCCTTCGCCTACGCCGACGCCCACACGGGCACCTGGACGCTCGCCGCATGGCTGCTCCTGCGCGGCATCGGCCTGGGCGCCGTCACCGTCCCGGTCATGGCCGTCGCGTACCTGGGCCTGGACCGCGAGCAGATCGCCCACGCCAGCGTCCTGATCCGCGTGGCCCAGCAGATAGGCGGCTCCTTCGGGACGGCGGTCCTGGCGGTGATCCTGGCGCACGTCATGGCGACCGGCGACCCGGTCGGCGCCTTCCACCAGTCCTTCTGGTGGGCAACCGGCTTCGCGGGCGTGGCCGCCCTGCTGGCCCTGCTGCTCCCCGGCCGAGCCGCCGTCCAGCAGCCGGCCCCCGCCCCGGCCGAGCCCGCACCGCCGACGCCGGCCCACGAAGCACGCTGAAGAAGGCCCCGGCAGGCACCCCAAGCCTGCCGGGGCCACGGGCCGCCCCCGATCATCCGAGCGCGGACGGCTTGGGAGCGGGGTTCCGATCCGGGGGCGGCTCGGCCCGGAGAGGCTCCTTGGGTAGCTTGTGGGACATGTCCTCCTCTCTCGTCTCGCCGCGGCGGGTATCGCCGTCGACGCGGCGGCGGAACCTCGGGGCGGTGCTGCGGGAGGTGCACCGGGACGGGGCGGTGTCGCGCACCGAGCTCGCCGAGCGGATGGGCGTGAACCGCAGCACGGTCCTGACGCTGATCGCCAAGCTCGCCGCCGCCGGCCTGGTGCGGGAGGAGACGTCGGCGGCGACGGGACGGGCGGGCCGGCCGCCGCTCGTCGTCCGGGCCGAGAGCAGCCGGGTGTACGTGCTGGCCTTCGACGTCGCGGTGGACCGGGTGGCCGCCGCCAGGGTCGGGCTCGGCGGCGCCGTGCTGGAGCGCAGGGACGCGCCGCGGCGGCGGGGGCAGGACGACCTGGAGGAAGTGGTCGGAGTCCTCGCCTCGTTCGGTGGCGCGCTCGCGGCCGCCGCGCCTCCGGAGGCGGAGTGCGTGGGGGTCGGCCTGTCCTACTGCGGCCTGATCAGGGCCGTCGACGGGAAGGTGCGGCTGGCGCCGACCCTGGGGTGGACGGACCTCGACGTCGGCCCGGAGCTCGGCAGGCGGCTCGGCCTCGGGCTGCCCGTGGCGGTCGGCAACGAGGCGCATCTGGGGGCGCTGGCCGAGCAGGTGCGCGGTGCGGGCGCCGGCCGCGAGAACCTCGTCTACCTGCACGGGGACGTCGGGGTGGGCGGCGGCATCATCGTCGGCGGCCGGCTGCTGGACGGCGACGAGGGCTACGCCGCCGAACTCGGCCACATGATCGTCAACCCGTACGACGGCCGCCCGTGCAACTGCGGCTCGCGGGGCTGCCTGGAGGCGGAGGTCGGCGAGCCGGCGCTGCTGGAGGCGGCCGGACGCGCCGGCGGCCCCGTCGGGCGGGAGGGCGTCCGGGCGGTCGTGGCGGCCGCGGAGCGCGGGGACCCGGCCGCCCGCGCGGCCCTCGACCGGGTCGGCGGCTGGCTCGGCATCGGCGTGGTCAACCTGATCAACCTGTTCAATCCCGGCGTCGTCGTCTTCGGCGGCATCCTCAGCGAGATCTACCGGGGTGCGGCGGCCGTCGTCCGCGACCGGGTGACGACCGGCGGCCTGCCGGTGTCCCGGGAGCGCGTCGCGCTCCGCACCGCCGCGCTCGGCTACGACGCGACGCTGGCCGGGGCGGCCGAGCTCGGCTTCGCGCCGCTGCTCGCCGATCCGCTGGGCGTCCTCGGCGTCGAGAACGCGTAGCGGTTCCCCCGCGCGGGGGAACGCCGCGGCCCTCCCGGGGGACGTGCCGGACGGCCCGGCCGCGTGAGCATGAAGTCCTGCCGATCAAGGAGGACGCCATGACCACAGCCCGTCCCGTGCCCCGCTGGGCCTACTGGGTGGCGCACGCCATCCCGCTGACCGTCCTGCCGTCCGGCCTGTGGCGGATCGCACTGGGCCTCGGCGTGCCGGTGGGTTTCGCGGAGAGCAGCGAGCTGGCCGACTTCCCGCACCCCATCGGGACCCCGTACGTCTTCGCGCTCAGCATCGTGGCGGAGTCCTTCGCCCTGCTCGCGCTCGGGCTGGTGCGGCCGTGGGGCGAGGTGTTCCCGCACTGGTTCCCGCGGGTCGGCGGGCGCCGGGTGCCCGTGCCGTTCGCCGTCGGCGCCGCGTCGCTGGGGGCGGCGGCGGTCACGCTGATCGGCGTGACGGGCGCGTCCGGCTGGAATGACGCGATGGCCGACAGCGAGAGCCCGCACGGCTTCGCGGGCGCGGTGATGACGCTCGCCTACGCGCCCTTCCTCGCCTGGGGGCCGCTGCTGGCGATCCTGACCGTCCACTACTGGCGCCGCCGCACCATGGCGCCCGCCGCCGCGTGATGTCACATCGCCTCCGGTGCTCGCCGTCGCCCATGTGTCGACCCGCTCGAAGGAGAAGCCATGGAAGCGCGGATGAAGAACCCGGCCCACGTCCTGCCCAGCGCGATGGAGGGCATCGGGGGGCTGATCCAGGCCGTCAACGAGGGCGGACTCACGCACGAACTGCAGGAACTGGTCTCCCTGCGCACCAGCCAGATCAACGGGTGCGGCGCCTGCGCCCACGGCCACGTCCACAACCTGATCAGGGCGGGTGAGCCCGCGGAGCGGACGGCCGCCGTCGCGGCCTGGCGGGGCGCGCCCTTCTTCACGGCCGCCGAGCGGGCGGCGCTGGACCTCGCCGAGCACGTCACCCGGCTCGCCGACCGGTCCGCGCCGGCGGTGCCGGACGCGCTGTGGGACGAGGTCGCCGCCCACTTCGACGAGCGGCAGCGGTCGGCGCTCATCCTCGTGATCTCGCTGGAGAACCTGTTCAACCGCATCAACACGACCGTCCAGGCGCCCGCCGGCGCCTGCGGCTGACCGGCGGCGC
>NZ_JBIQHY010000062.1:17709-37087 GCF_044508335.1 Actinomadura sp. | reverse complement strand
GCGCCAGGCGGCGAACATCCCGGCCAGCACGAACGGCAGGGCCGCGTAGTAGAAGTAGAACGGCTCGGACAGGTCGAGGCCGAACAGCTCGCGGGGGATGCCCTGCAGCCCGTTCTCCCCGCCGGTGACGTCCCGCCACTGGTTGGCGATGAAGTAGACCATCTGGGCGAAGGCCAGGGTGACCATGGCGAAGTAGATGCCGGTCAGCCGGACCGACAGGTACCCGATCGGCAGCGCCAGCAGCGCCGCGAACGCCGCGCCGCCGAGGATCGCGACCGGGAACGGCATGCCGGTGTGCAGGGCGATCAGGCCGGTGCAGTAGGCCGACCCGCCCCAGAACGCGGCGTGCCCGAACGACAGCAGCCCGGTGAAGCCGAGCAGCAGGTCGACGGCGGCGGCGAACAGCGCCCAGCAGGCGATGTCCAGCGCGACCGGCGGGTAGATGAACCACGGCAGGACCAGCGCCACCAGCAGCCCGGCGGCCAGCAGGAAGGGTCGTCCGGCGAGCTTGGACAGGATCACCGGAACGCCTCCTCTCGTCCGAACAGGCCGGCCGGGCGCCACAGCAGCACGGCGGCCATGAGGATGAACACCAGCGTCTGCGACAGCGACGGGATGTACAGGTTGCCGAGGGCCGACACCAGCCCGACGGCGAACCCGGCGGCGACCGAGCCGAACACCGACCCGAGCCCGCCGATGACGACGACCGCGAACACCGTGATGATCAGGTCGGCGCCCATCAGCGGGTTGACCGCCCGCATCGGCGCGGCCAGCACCCCGGCGAACGCGGCCAGCGCGACGCCGAACCCGAACACCGGCGTCACCCACCGGCCGACGTCGATGCCGAGCGCGCGGGTCAGCTCCGGCCGCTCGGTGGCCGCCCGGACGATCATCCCGACGCGGGTGCGGGTGAGGACGAGCCACACCGCGACGCACACCAGCGCCGAGATCGCGAGCACGAACACCTGGTAGGCGGGGTAGGTGAACAGCCCGAGGTCGACCGTCCGGTCCAGCTGCGACGGCCGGGGGTACGGCTGGGAGTTGACCCCGTACTTCCGTTTCACCAGATCCTGCAGGATCAGCGCGAGGCCGAAGGTGAACAGGAAGTTGTAGAGCGGATCAAGGGGCGTCAGCCGCCGGATGAACAGCCGCTCCAGCACGATCCCGGCCACGCCGAGCAGCGGCGGCACCAGGACCAGGGACAGCCAGAAGTTCAGCCCGAACGAGTCGAGCGCGACGAACGCCCCGAACGCGCCGAGCATGTAGAACGCGCCGTGGGCGAGGTTGACGACGCCGAGCATCCCGAAGATGACGGACAGGCCGAGGGCGAGCAGGGCGTAGAACGCCCCGCCCACCAGCCCGTTGAACGCCTGCTGGAGCAACGCCGCCGCCTACAGCTTGCAGGCGGGGTCGGGCTGCGGCTGGAACGCCTCCGCCGCCGGGATGGTCTTCAGGACCTTGATGTAGTCCCAGTCCTCCTTGACCTCGCCGGCCGGCTTCACCTGGCCCAGGTACGCGTCGTGCAGCAGCAGGTGGTCCTGCGCCCGGATGGTGGCGTTGCGCGCGAAGATGTCGTCGAACGTGTAGCCCTCCAGCTGCTTGACCACCGCGTCGGAGTCGTCGGTGCCGGCGCGCTGCACGGCCTCCAGGTACTGCAGGGCGGCCGAGTAGTTGCCCGCCATGTTGGACGTGGGACGCTGGCCGGCCTTCGCCTGGAACTTGTCGGACCAGCCGCGGGCCTTGTCGTCGAGGTTCCAGTACCACATGTCGGTGTAGCGGGTCCCGGCCAGGGCGTCCGCGCCGAGGGAGTGGATGTCGGTGATGACCAGCAGCCCGACCGCCAGGCCCACGCCCTTGTCCTTGAGCTTGTACTCGTTGTACTGCTTCACCAGGTTGACCAGGTCACCGCCCGCGTGCATGGTGCCGATCACCTGCGGCTTGGGGTCGAGGTTCGGCGCCTTCAGCAGGAACGTGGAGAAGTTGTCGTTGGGGAACGGCGTCGGGTCGGTCTTGACCACCTTGCCGCCGGCGTCCTCGATCGACTTGCTGAAGGTCTTCTGCATGTCCTGCCCGAACGCGTAGTCCGGGTAGATGATGTACCAGCTCTTGGCGCCGTCCTTGGTGACCTCGGCGCCGGTGCCGTGGGCGAGCATGTAGCTGTTGTAGCCGTAGTGGAAGGTGTACTTGTTGCACTGCTTGCCTTCCATCTCGGTGCTCGCGGCGCCGACGTCGATGAACACCTTCTTCTTGTTCTTGGCGATGGTGGCGACGGCGAACGCGGCCGAGGACGTGGGCACGTCCAGGATCACGTCGGCGTGCTGCCGGTCGTAGAGCTCCTGCGCCTTGGAGTTGGCGATCTCCGGCTTGTTCTGGTGGTCGGCGGAGAGCACCTCGATGTTCTTGCTGACCGCCTTGTCGCCGTACTTGGCCTTGTAGTCGTCGACCGCCATCTTGACGGCCTCGACCGTCTTGCGGCCGGAGGTGTCGGCGTAGATGCCCGACTGGTCGTTCAGCACCGCCAGGACGATCTTGTCGTTGCTGACCTTCCCTCCGCCGCCGCCCGGCCCGCCCCCGCACGCGGCCAGCAGCAGGCCCGCGGCGACCAGGCCACCGCTCCACCCCATGATTCTCATTCCGGCGTCTCCTTTGGTCTCCACGAACTCGGCCCGTCAGGTCCCGGGGGTCAGATGCCGAGGTACTCGAGCAGCTCGTGCTCGCGTTCCCGGACCTGGTCGTTGTCCAGCGCGTCCACGATCCGGCCCTCGGCGAGCAGGTAGTGGCGGTCGGCGACGGTGGCCGCGAAGTGCACGTTCTGCTCGATGAGCAGGACGGTCACCCCGGCGGCCTTGACCTCCCGGAGGATCTCGCCGATCTGCTGGACGATCAGGGGCGACAGGCCCTCGGTGGGCTCGTCGCACAGCAGCAGCCGGGCACCCGTCCGCAGCACCCGGGCCAGCGCGAGCATCTGCTGCTCGCCGCCCGACAGCTTCGTCCCGGGGAACCGGCGCCGATCTTTGAGGCGGGGGAACGTCTCGTACACCCGGTCCAGCGACCACGGCTCCGGACCCATGCGCGGCGGCAGCGTCAGGTTCTCCTCCACCGAGAGCGTGGCGAAGATGCCGCGGTCGTCGGGCACGTAACCCAGACCGCGGCGCGCGCGCTTGTGGGAGCTCATCGCGGAGATGTCCGCGCCGGACAGCGACACCGCGCCCGTCGTCCTGCCGTGCGCCGCGTGCAGGCCCATCAGGCAGCGCAAGAGCGTGGTCTTGCCGGCGCCGTTGCGTCCGACGAGCGTGACGATCTCGCCCTCGTCCACCCGCATCGACACCTCGCGCAGCGCCTGCGCCTCGCCGTACCAGGCGGACAGTCCGTCAATGCGCAGCATTGGAGTCTCCGAGGTAGGCGGTGACGACGCGGGGGTCGTGGCGGATCTCGGCGTAGGGGCCTTCGGCCAGCACCTTGCCGTGCTGCAGGACGGTCACCCGGTCGGCGAGGCTGGCGACCACGTTCATGTTGTGCTCGACCAGGACCACGGTGCGGCCCGCGCGGATCTTGCGGACGAGTTCGATGGTGCGTTCCACGTCCTCGACGCCCATGCCGGCGGTCGGCTCGTCCAGCAGCAGGACCTTGGGGTCCAGGGCCAGCGCGAGCGCCAGTTCCAGCGCCCGCTTGCTCCCGTACGACAGCGAGCCCGCCGGGACGTCGCCGTGGCCCGCCAGCCCGACCTCGTCGAGCAGCTCCCCGGCGCGGCCCGCGAAGCGGTCCAGCTTCCGGTCCGAGCGCCAGAACCGCCAGCCGAGGCCGGTGCCGCTCGCCAGCGCCAGCTCCAGGTGCCGGCGCGGGGTCAGCTCCGCGAACAGGCTGGTGATCTGGAACGAGCGCGCCACGCCCAGCCGGGTGATCGCCTCGGGGCTGCGCCCGGCCAGCTCCCGGCGGCCCTCCAGCAGCACGGTGCCCGCGGTCGGCTTCAGGAACCCGGTGAGCAGGTTGAACAGCGTCGTCTTGCCGGCGCCGTTGGGGCCGACCAGCGCGTGGACCGAACCCTCCCCGACGTCGAGGTCCACGCCGTCCACGGCCCGGAAACCGCGGAACTCCCGCACCAGGCCCCGTGCCGTGAGAACCGGCGCCGCCTGAACCGGGGCCTCCGGGACGGGATCGCCCATGCGCCCTCCTCACGCGTCGTGCCGTGACCCGCGCCACATCCGGGTCGCCGTGACCGTGAACGCTAGGCGGCGGCGGAGCGTGCGAACCAGGTGACCCGGCACATATTCGGGCGGCCGACTATGAGGCGGCGCACACCGCAGGGGGCCGCCACCACAGGACGCCGTCCAAGAGTGTGCTCGACGACGTGGCCCCGGCCGCGGGCGGTCGCACAGCATGTCTTCCCCGAACCCCACCCCCGGAGGCCGCACATGCCTGTCCTTCGCAGATCCTCCGCAATCTCAGTCCTGCTGGGCTCGCTGCTGGCGGTCCCCCTGGTCGCGGCGGCCGGTGCGCCCGCGCAGGCGGACGGCGGCTGCGCCCGCGCGCACACGGTCCGCGTCCCCGGAGCGGAGAAGCAGATCGCCGCCTGCCTGGACGACCTGACCACCGCCGGCACGGTCGCATCGGGCCACACCGTCCCCGCCCAGTGGACGGGCCTGCACTCGGTGGCCACCAGGAACCCGAGCGGGGTGCCGGGAGTCCAGATCGACGGCTACTTCCCGGACGACTCCTCGTTCAACACCACCCACGGCTGGAACCACGACGCCCAGTTCGTGATCCGGCTCCCGAAGAACTGGAACGGCGGCCTGGTGGTCTCCGGGGCGCCGGGGACGCGCCTCCAGTACGCCAACGACTTCACCATCTCCGACTGGGTGCTGGCCAAGGGGTACGCGTTCGCCTCGACCGACAAGGGCAACAGCGGCAACACGTTCTACAAGGACGGCAGGCGCCCCGGCGACGCCATCGCGGAGTGGTACCGCCGGATGACCCAGCTCACCGTCGCCGCGAAGGCCACGGTGGCCCGCTACTACCGCAGGCCGCCGCGCAGGACGTACGCGGCCGGCATCTCCAACGGCGGCCAGCTCGTGCGCTGGGCGCTGGAGAACCACCCCGAGCTGTACGACGGCGGCATCGACGCCGAGGGCACGTACTGGCCGCGGGACGGCGCGATCAACGCGCTCGTCTACCTGCCGGTGGCGCTGCGCAACTACCCGAAGTACGCGGCGACCGGCGACCCGAAGGCGCACGCCGCGATGATCAAGGCCGGCTTCGCCCCCGGCTCGGAGTTCCTGTGGGACTTCAACTACAACTTCATCTGGGACAACACGCAGCGCATCTACCGCGAGGAGGTCGACCCGGCCTACGACGGCGACCTGGAGGCGGGCATCCCGTACTGCGAGAGCGGGACGCCGAACTGCGACACCGACTACAACTACTACGCGCGTCCGAGGAGCGTCCATCAGACGGTGAAGCGGCTCGGCATGACCGGCCGCATCGGCAAGCCGATGATCACCGTGCAGGGGACGCTGGACACCCTCCTGCCGATCAGGGTCCACGGCGACGCCTACGCCCGGAAGATCCGCTCGCAGCACCGGGGGGCGCTGCACCGCTACTACCGGATCGAGGGCGCGTCGCACCTCGACCTCGAATACGACATGTTCCCCGACCGGATGCGGCCGCTGCTGCCCTGCATGCGGACGGCGTTCGAGGACCTCGAGCGGTGGACGGCCCCGCGGCACCGCCAGGCGCCCCCGCCGAGCGCCACCGTCCCGCGCCAGACGGCCGGGGACGTGGCCAATACCTGCTCCATCGGCTGACCGGCCCCCGTCCGGTCCCCTGAGACTCCCCTGACGGGCCGCCACCCACTCACCGGCTTCCCGGCGGCCCGTCAGGGGACGCGGCTCGCCAGCTCGTCCGCCTTGGCCCGGATGAGCCGCTGGACGATGACGGCCGATCGCGAGGGCCGCCCCTCCCGCCGCCGCGTCAGGCACAGCCCGACGGAGGGCGCGTCCCGCAGCGGCAGCCAGACCAGGTCGGGGATGTCCGCGGAGGTGTCGAACCGGGCGAGGACGCCGAGCCCGGCGCCCTGGGCGACCATCACCTTGACCGTGCGCGCCGACATGGCCTGGACGACGAGATCGGGATCGGCCATGTGCCGGTGCAGCGTCTCCCACAGCACCGTGCCCGCCCGCATGGTGACGATGGGCCAGGTCTCCAGGTCGCGCCAGTGGACGTGGTCGCGTCCCGCCAGCGGATGGTCGGTGCGCACGCAGATCCCGAGCGGGGCCGAGACGAGCGGTGTGCGGCGCAGCCCCGGCGCGGCCGGGCCGTCCGGCACGGTGACGACCCCGAAGTCGAGCGCGCCGTCGAGCACGGCGTCCTCGATGGCGGCCGAGGCCCCCTCCCGGACGGTGAACCGCAGCCCCGGATGCCGCTCCCGCAGCCGGCCCACGACCGGCGCGATGATCGTCTCCGCGGCGACGGAGACGCCGCCGATCTGGACCCGGCCGCGGTAGGCGCCGCTCGACTCCATGGCCGACTCGCGCACCGCGTCCTCCGCCGCGACGAGTCGCTGCAGCGGCTCGATCAGCGCCTGACCGGCCGGCGTCGGCCGCACCCCGTGCCGGCTGCGGGTGAGCAGCACGACGTCGAGTTCCTCCTCCAGCAGCGCGATCTGCTGCCCGATGGCGGGCTGGCTGACCTCGCATCGGGCGGCGGCCGCGCGCAGCGACCCCGTCTCGATCGCGGCCAGGAAGTACCGCGCCCGTTCCACGCGCACCGGCCCACTATAAAAGCAGAACCTTTCACGGGTGAACTGCGGAGCCGTCTTCCCTGGCAGGTCGGCGGCGGTGCATCGTGCCGTTGGCCGGGCCTTCCGGCCCGAAAGATCATCATCGTGTGAAAGGAACACCTGGTGCCCGACGGTCCGCTGAGCGGAGTGCGCGTCCTGGACGTGTCGACGATCCTGGCCGGTCCCCTGGCGTCCTCGCTGCTCGGCGAGTTCGGCGCCGAGGTGATCAAGATCGAGCATCCGGCCGAGGGCGACCCCGCGCGCCGCTACCCGCCGCTGGAGGACGGCGAGTCGGCCGCCTGGGCGATGCTGGCCCGCGCCAAGCGGAGCGTCACGATCGACCTGCACCACCCCGAGGCCGCCGATCTCGTCGGCCGCCTCGCCGCCGCCGCCGACATCGTCGTGACGAACTTCCGCCCGTCGACGCTGCGCCGGTTCCGCATCGACTTCGACGACCTGCGGGCGTACCGGCCGGACCTGGTGATGGTCCACGTGAGCGCGTTCGGGCGCACCGGCCCCTACGCCGACCGCCCCGGCTTCGCCCGCGTCGCGGAGGCGTTCGCGGGCCTCACCTACCGCACCGGCGACCCGGAGCGGCCGCCGGTGTTCGCCGGCTACCCCGTGGCCGACGGCGTCACCGGCATCTACGCCGCGTTCGCGGCGATGCTCGCGCTGCGCCAGCGCGACCTCACCGGGGAGGCGCAGCTGGCCGACATCCCCCTCTACGAGCCGCTGCTGCGGATGATGGAGGACTTCGTCGTCGAGTACGGCGCCACCGGCGAGAGCCGCGAACGGCAGGGCAACGAGAACCCCCACATCAGCCCGAACAGCCTCTACCGCACGCGCGACGGCCGCTGGCTCGCCCTGCCCGCCTCGACCGAGCAGATGTGGCGCCGGCTGGTGAAGGCCATGGACGCGGCGGACCTCGCCGTCCACGACTCCATGACGGCCCGGCTGGAGCACCGCGAGGAGATCGAGGCGCGGGTCGCCGGCTTCGTCGCGTCCCACGACCTCGAACCGCTGATGGCGCTGCTCACCGACGCCGGGGTGGCGGCGGGGCCGGTGAACTCGGCCGCCGACATCTGCGCCGACCCGCACATCCGCGCCCGCGGATCGGTCGTGGAGGTGCCCGACGAGCGCACCGGCCGCCCGCGGCTCATGCAGGCCCCCGCCGGCCGCTTCTCCGGCTTCGACGCCACGATCGGCCGCACCGCACCGGCCCTCGGCGAGCACACCGCCGAAGTACTGCGCGACCTCGCCGAACTCACCGACCCCGAGATCCAGGAGCTGCGCCGCCGAGGAGTGGTCTGACATGGCAACCCTGTCCATCATCATCCTGGCCGCCCTTTTCGCGGCGACCCTGATCCCCGCGTTCGACCTCGGGCTGGGCGCCCTCGCCGCCGCGTTCCTCATCGGCCTCGCCGCCGACGTGGCCGCCGACGACGTGACCGGCTTCTTCCCCGCCGACTTCTTCGTCCTCATCGTCGGCGTGACGGCCCTGTTCGCCGTGGCGCACCTCAACGGGACGCTCGACTGGCTGCTCGACCTCCTGCTGCGCCTCGTCCGCGGCCGGCTGGTCCTGATCGTGCTGGTCCCGTTCGTGATCGGCGCCGTGCTCACCGCGGTCGGCACGCTGCCCGCCGCCGCGACCGCCATCGTCTCCCCGATCGCGCTGGGCTTCGCCGCCCGGTACCGGATCTCGCCGCTGATCGCCGCCGTCCTCGGCGTCACCGGGATCATCAGCGGGCTGCTCTCGCCGCTCGCCGTCTACGGCGTCACCGCGCGGGAGCTGAGCGAGAAGCAGGGCATCGCGCTGCCCGGCTCGGCCCCGGTGTCCTTCCTGCTCGGCGGCCTGGTCACCGGCCTGCTCGTGTGCGCGGCCCTGCTCGCCGCCGGCACCCGGACCGGCGCCATCCCGCCCGGCCGGATCTCCGCCCCGCCCGCTTCCGCCGCCCCGGACGGCTCAGCGCCGGCCCCCTCCGCCGCGCCGGACGGCTCGGCGCCGGAGCCGTCCGGCGCGCCCTCCGGCGGCACGGCGACGCTCGTCTCCACCGCGCCGGCGGGGACGCGCGAACGCCGGGGAGCCCGCGTTCTCACGATCGGGTGCCTGCTCGCCGTGGTCGTCCTCTCGGTCGCCTTCGACATGAACGTCGGCTACCTCGGCCTGACCGCGGCGCTGATCCTGCAGCTGGCGCTCCGGCTGCCGTCCGGCGAGATCGTCTCCCGGATCCCGTGGAACGTCGTCCTGCTGATCGGCGGCCTGCTGACCTACGTGGGCCTGATGCAGCACCTGGGCGCCTTCAAGCAGATCAGCGACTTCCTTCGGGTGGACGGCTCGCCGCTGCTCAGCCTGCTGGTGCTCTGCTACATCGCCGGCGTGACCTCGTTCGCCGCCAGCTCCATCGCGGTCTTCGTGACCACGATGCCGCTGCTGCCCCCGCTCGTGGCCGACGGCGTCTCCCCGGTCGGCGGCGTCCTCGCCCTCGCCCTGGCGTCCGTCATGGTGGACATCAACCCGCTCGGCATCACCGGCGGCCTGATCCTCGGCGCCGCCGAACCCGCCGCACGGCCCCGCCTGTTCCGCAACCTCCTCATCTACGGCCTCATCTCGATCCCCGTGGCCCCCTTCCTGACCTGGCTCGCCTTCGGCTGGTGGTGAGCCGGGCTCAGACGCGGACCGGGAGGGCCGCCAGGCCGCGGACTATCGAACCCGCGCGGTGGTGGCGCAGTTCGGTGGGCGGGACGGCGAGGGCCAGGTCGGGGAAGCGGTCCAGCAGGCCGCCGATGGCGATCTGGCCCTCCAGGCGGGCCAAGGGGGCGCCGAGGCAGAAGTGCGGGCCGTGGCCGAAGGCGACGTGGCGTCTGGGGGCGCGGGTGACGTCGAGGCGGTCGGGGTCGTCGAAGGCGGCGGGGTCGCGGTCGGCGGCGGCGAGGGAGACGTGCACCCAGGCGCCCTTCGGGACGGGCGTCCCGGCGATCTCCATGTCCTCCAGGGCGATGCGCTGGCTCGCCCGTTCCAGCGGGCCGTCGTAGCGGAGCAGTTCCTCGACGGCGGACGGCAGCAGGTCGGGGCGCGCCCGCAGCAGGTCCATCTGGTCGGGCGCCTGGAGCAGGGCGAGGACGCCGTTGCCGATGAGGTTGACGGTGGTCTCGTGGCCGGCGATGAGGAGCAGCCCGATGCCGTTCAGGAGTTCGGCCTCGGTCAGGGCGGCGTCCCCGTCGCGGGCCGCGATGAGGGCGCTGACCAGGTCGTCCTCGGGGCGGGCGCGGCGGGCGGCGATGACCTCGCGCAGAAAGGCGTTGAACTCGCGCGCGGTCTCGCGGCGGCGGGCGCGGGCCTCGGCGGTCAGGGCCGGGACGGTCAGCACCGCCGTCCACGCGCGGAACCGGTCCCGGTCGGACGCCGGCACGCCGAGCAGCTCGCAGATGACCTGGACCGGCAGCGGGACGGCCAGGTCCCGGATCAGCTCGGCCCCGCCGCGGGCTCCGATGCCGTCCAGCAGCCCGCCGGCGATCTCCCGCACGCGGGGGCGGAGCCGCTCGATCCGGCGGGTGGTGAACGCCTTCGCCATCAGCCCGCGCAGCCGGGTGTGGTCGGGCGGGTCCATGGCCAGCATCGTCCCGCCGAAGAACTGCTCGCCGTTCACGGGCAGGGAGCTGTGCGCGACGTCCTTGGACAGGCGCGGATCGGCCAGGGCCGCGCGGCCGTGCTCGTGGTCGACCACCAGGAAGGCGGTGGCGCCGCGGGGGAAGTCGATCGGGTGGACCGGTCCCCGCTCGCGCAACTCGGCGTACGGGCCGTACGGGTCCTCGCTGAACGTCCGGCTGAAGAGGAATTCCAGCGGCAGCATCAGGCCACCCTCCCACCGTGTCGGCCGCGGAGCCACCCCCGGGGCGGTGGAAGGATGAGCGGCATGGGACAAGTCGTGGTCAACGCGGAAGCAACGGTGAAGGCGAGCCCGGATCGGGTGCTCGCGGCGCTCGGCGACTACACGGGGGTGAGGTCCCGCATGTTGACCGAGCACTTCAGCGAGTACGAGGTGCGGGAGGGCGGCCAGGGCGAGGGCACGGTGGTGCACTGGAAGCTCGCGGCCACCAGCAAGCGGGTCCGCGACTGCCTGTTCACCGTGAGCGTTCCCGACAGGGACCGGCTGGTGGAGCGGGACGCCAACTCGTCCATGGTCACCACCTGGACGGTCTCCCCCGCCGCCGAAGACGCACGCGTCCAGGTCACGACCACCTGGGACGGGGCGGGCGGCATCGGAGGGTTCTTCGAGCGGACCTTCGCCCCCAAGGGCCTGCAGCGCATCTACGACGCGCAGCTGGCGAAACTGAGCTCCGAACTGGGCGCATGACCGGCGCGCCGGCCGAGGAGACCTACCGCCGGCGGACCGCGCGGGTGCTGCTGGTGGACGACGCCGACCGCGTCCTGCTGTTCCGCTGGCCGCTGCGGGACGGCCCGGCGAGCCACTGCTGGATCACCCCGGGCGGCGGCGTCGAGCCGGGCGAGACCCTGCACGCCGCCGCGGTCCGCGAGCTGCGCGAGGAGACCGGCCTGGTCGTCTCCCCCGACGACCTCGGCCAACCGGTCGCGCTGACCTCCGGGCACGCCGACCTCGGCTGGGCCGAGGGCCTGTTCCGCGACGACTTCTTCCTGCTCCGCGCCGCCGCCTACGACATCGACACCGCGGGCTTCACCCCCATCGAACGCGAGCACGTCGGCGCCCACCGCTGGTGGACGCTCAGCGAACTGGCGAACGCCGAAGAACCGGTCTACCCGCTGATGCTCGCGGACCTCCTCACCGACCTCCTGGCAGGCCGCCTCCCCACCGCCCCGGTCCGCCTCCCCTGGCACCACTGAGGGAGAACGGCGTCGCGTCACAGGTCGTTGGCGGCGTAGGAGAGGTTGAAGCTCTTGTTGACGAGGGGGAAGTCGGGGACGATCGCGCCGGTCAGCGCGACCGGGAGGGCGGGCCAGTTGAAGAAGGACGGGTCCGCGATCTTCACGCGGGTCAGCGTCCAGTCGGCGGCCAGTTCGACGCGGTGGACGATCGTGCCCCGCCAGCCTTCGACGATGCCGATCCCGGACGCCGGGGCGGCCGCGGCGGTCGGCGGCCAGGAGGTCACCAGGCCGGGGTTCATGGCGTAGGTCAGGTCGCGGATGACGTCGATGGACGCGGCGGCCTCGCGGGCGCGGATCTGGAAGCGGGCCAGCACGTCGCCGGTCGCGGCGGTGGGCACGGTCAGCGCCGGGCGCAGGTCGGTGAACGGGTGGTCGCGGCGGGCGTCGGCGTCCAGCCCGCTCGCGCGGGCGACCGGGCCGAGGACGCCGAGGTCGCGGGCGGCGTCGGCGGGGAGCGGCGCGGTGCCGGTGAAGCGGTCGGCGACGACGGTGTGGCCGAGGGCGAGGTCCGCGAGCTCGGCGATGCCGGCGCCGATGGCCTTCAGCGCGGCCGGGTCGGGCAGGGCGCGCAGGACGGCGCCGCCGAGCAGGACGCCGCCGCGGAGCAGCCGGTGGCCGGTCACGACGGCGTTGAGGCGCAGGAGCTGCTCGCGGATGCGGCCGAACTGGGCGTTGAGGACGGAGTGCCCGACGTCGTTGCAGAGGGCGCCGAGGTCGGTGACGTGGTTGTAGAGGCGTTCGAGTTCGAGGAGGACGGCCCTCATCCGCTGGGCGCCCGGTGACACGGTGCAGCCCGCGGCGTCCTCCACGGCGAGGCAGAAGGCGAGGGTGTGGCCGACGGTCGTGTCTCCGCTGACGCGTTCGGCGACCGGCAGCGCGTCGAGCGGCAGGCGTCCCTGGAACAGCTTCTCCAGGCCCTTATGGACGAACCAGAGCCGCGCCTTCAGCTTGAGGATGCTCTCCCCGACGACGGAGAACCGGAAGTGCCCCGGTTCGATCAGCCCGGCGTGCACGGGGCCGACCGGGATCTCGTACACGCCCGGCCCGTCCACCTGGACGAACGGGTAGGGGCCCTCCGGGTCGCCGAACGGGGGCGGCGGCCCGGCGTCGGCGCGCATCGGGTACCAGCCGCGCGGCCAGTGGTGGTGCCGGACGAGCCGGCGCGGCAGCGGGTGGTCGGTGGGGACGATCCCGTACAGGTCGCGCATCTCGCGTTCGAACCGCCCGGCGGGGAAGCTGAGCGCGGCGAGGCTCGGCACCCGCGGGGCGTCCCGGTCGAGGCGGACGTGCAGTTCGGTGCGCCGGTCCGGGCGGGGGGCGGTGAACAGGTAGACGACGCGGAAGCAGTCCGGGTCCTCGTGGGCGGCGGCCAGGGCGAGGCGGTGGCCGTCCTGGAGCAGCTCGGCGGCGTGCTCGCGCAGGTGGGCGGCGTCGATGTCGTGGACGGTGGTCATCGGTGCGCTCCGAGGACGGCGGCGGCGTCGAGCAGGAGGTCGTGGAGGGGCCAGAGGGTGACGCCGAGCGCGGCGGACGCGAGCAGCCCGAGCAGCAGCCCGGCCGCCGCTCCCGGCGAGGGCCGGGACGGGAGGGTCGCGGCGCCGGGCCCGGGGCCGCCGAGCAGCATCCGGGCCGTGCCTGCGGCGACGGCGGCGGTGACGGCGAGCAGCAGGGCGAGCGCGGCGGCGACGGCCCAGCCGAGCCCGGCGGCGAACCCGGCGCGGAAGATCGCGAGTTCGCTGGCGAACAGGCTGAACGGCGGGAGGCCGAGCAGCGCGAGCACGGCCGCGCCGAACGCGCCGCCGATCAGCGGGGAGCGGGCCGCGAACCCGCGCACCGCGCCGATCCGGCTGGTCCCGGCGGCGTGCTGGATGTGCCCGGACGCGATGAAGGCGACGGACTTGGCGAGCCCGTGCCCGAGCACGTGCAGCAGGACGCCGGCGACGGCGAGCCGCGTCCCGATCGCGGCGCCGAGCGCGAGCAGGCCCATGTGCTCGATGCTGGAGTAGGCGAGCATCCGCTTGTAGTCGCGCTGGCGCAGCAGCAGCGCCGCCGCGAGCGCGAGCGACGCCAGCGCGACGGCCAGCAGCAGCGCCCGGACGAACCCGGCGCCGAGCGCCGCGTCCGCGATCACCTTGACGCGCAGCACGGCGTAGAACGCGACGGACAGCAGGACGCCGGACATGAGCGCGGACACCGGCGCGGGGGCCTGGCTGTGCGCGTCCGGCAGCCAGGCGTGCAGCGGGGCGAGCCCGGCCTTGGCGCCGAACCCGAGGACGAGCAGCGCGACGGCGATGCGGGTGACGTCCGGGTCGAGGCGCCCGGCGTGGGCGGCGAGCTCCGCCCAGCCGAGGGACCCGGAGGACGGGACGTGGGCGTGCTGCGCGGCGAAGTGCAGCAGCGCGACGCCGAGGAACGCCAGCGCGATCCCCGCCGAGCAGATCACGACGTACTTCCAGGCGGCCTCGGTGGCGTTGCGGGTGCGGCGGTGCCCGACGAGGAACGCGGTCAGGATCGTGGTGGCCTCGATCGCGACCCACAGCATCCCGAGGCTCGCGGCCAGCACCGCCAGCGCCATCGCGGCGACGAACGCCTGCGTCAGGACGCCGTAGCGGCGCCTGTCGCGGGCGGGCGCGTCCTCGGCGGCCAGGTAGGCGGGGCTCGCGAGCATGGCGAGCAGCGCCACCGCCCCGATCACGATGACCATGAAGGCGCTGAGCGCGTCGGCGCGCAGCAGCCCGCCGAGCCCGGTGCGGGGCCCGCCGGCGGCGAGCGCGATCCCGGACGCGAGGACGGCGGCGGCCGCCAGGGCGCCCAGCCAGGACGTCCCGCGGCGCGGGCCGAGCACGGCGTGGGCGGCGGCCGCCAGCAGCGGCGCCCCCATCGGGGCGGTCAGCAGCAGGCTCATCAGTCGCGCAACTCCCGCAGATCGTCCAGGTCGGTGTCGCCGAAGGCGGCCCGCATCCGCGCGGTCAGCACCTGGAGCACCAGCACCGCCAGCAGCACGTCGAGCGAGACGCCGAGCTCCACGATGAGCGGCACCCCGGACGTGGTCAGGAACGCCACCGCGGTGATGCCGTTGTCCATGAGCAGGAACCCCACGATCTGGGACAGCGCGCGCCGCCGCGTCACGAGGACGAACAGCCCGATGAGGACCACGGTCAGCGCGATCGGGACGGCGTGGGTCGCGGGCGTCGGGTCGAGCCGCACGATCGGGCGGGTGACGGCGTAGGAGAGCAGGCCGAGCAGCGCCGCGATCGTGAGCGAGGTCGCCACGTTGACCAGCGGCTGCGTCTCCCGGCTCGTCCCGCCCGCGGACATGGCGCGGCGCAGCAGCCGCGGCAGGACCACCGCGCGCAGCGCGCCGACGAAGGCGGCCAGCGCGACGACCTCGCCGTCCCCCTCGTGGACGCCGAGGACCGCGATGAGCAGCGCCAGCGCCGCGCCCTGCAGCGCGAACAGCCGCACGATCGCGGCGAGGTCGCGGCGCCACAGCACCAGCACGCCCGCGAGCAGGAAGGCGCCGCAGGCCACGTCGAGCAGCTGGACGTAGGTGGTGTGGTTCACGGCGCCACCAGGAAGAAGGACGAGGCGACGGCGAACAGCGCGAGCACGAACGAGCCGGCGAGCAGCTCCGGCACCCGGAACATGCGGAGCTTGGCCATGAAGACCTCCGCGGCGGCGAGCGCGGCGCCGGCGGCCGCGACCTTGGCGCCGATCGCCGCGACCGCGACCGGCAGCGCCGCGAGCGAGTCACCGGCGATGCCCCAGGGGACGAACAGGTTGGACAGGAGGCCGAGGAGCACCGTCAGCCGCATCGCGGACGCCCATTCGACCAGCGCGAGGTCGGGCCCGGCGTACTCCAGCACCATCGCCTCGTGGATCATCGTCAGTTCCAGGTGGGTGGACGGGTTGTCCACCGGCATCCGGCCGGTCTCGGCGATGACGACGACAACGAGGGCGACGAGCGCGAGCAGGCTCGCGGGGAACACGACCTGCTGCGGGTCGTCCAGCGCGGAGCCGACGATCGCGCCGAGGTCGGTGGAGCCGACCCGCACCGACAGCGCGAACGTCGACAGCAGGATGGTGGGCTCCACCAGCGCGAGCACGACCATCTCGCGGCTCGCGCCCATGCCGCCGAACGCGGTCCCGGTGTCGAGGCCGGCGAGCGCCAGCGCGACGGTGCCGAGCGCGAGCAGGGCCGTCACGGCGAACAGGTCGGCGGCGCCGTCCAGCGGGGAGCGCGTCGTGACGAGCGGCACCACGGCCGCGGCGACGAGCGTCGTGCCCGCGAGCACCAGCGGCGCCGCGCGGAACAGCGCGCCCGTGCCGTGCGGGGTGATCGGCTCCTTGCGGAGGAGCTTGCGCAGGTCGCGCCAGGGTTGCAGGACGCCGGCGCCGGCCCGCCCCTCCGCCCTCGCCCGGATCTGCCGCATCAGCCCGGCGAGCAGCGGCGCGCCGGCCGCGACGAGGACGACCTGCAGAACCGTCCCGACGATCCCGGTCACCGGAGCACCGCCAGGGCGATCAGCAGGCCGGTGAAGGCGTAGAAGCCGTACCCGACGTAGCGGTGCACGCTGCCGTCGGCCAGGCCGCGCGCCGCCTCGCCGACGCGGGCGGCGGCGGCGAGGACGGGCCGGTACAGCCGGTGCTCGACGCGGTCGCCGACCCGCGTCCGGTAGGTCACGCTGTCCACGAGATAGGCCGACTCCTTCAGCGGGGTGACGTCCAGGTCGGTTTCGGGGGCGAGGACGTTGTCGAAGACGCGCTGCAGGGGTTCGGCGAACGAGGTCGCGGTGTACTCCATGCGCGGCGACATGGGGCCGGCGCCGCAGTCCCAGAGCCGGGCGCGGCGGCGGGACGCGCGGCGGGTCGCGGCGAGGCGCAGCAGCGCGAGCAGCCCCACGACGGCGACCAGCAGGAAGGCGGCGATGAGCAGCGGCGACACGGTGCCGGACAGCCCGGCGAGGCGCAGCGTCACCGGCCCCGCCACGGCGTCCGGCCCCGGTACGGCGAGGGCCACCGGCCGGGCGATCGAGGGCAGGACGAGCCCGGGCGAGAGCGCCAGGACGACGCAGCCCGCGGCGGCCGCGGCCATCCCGGCGAGCATCGGCGCCGTCGCCTCCCGGGCCTGCGCCGCGGCCGAGCTGCGCGCCCGCGCCAGGAACCCGACGCCGAACGCCTTCACGAACGCGGCGATCGCCAGGCCCGCCGACAGCGCCACCGCGGCGACGGCGAGCGGCATCGTGACCGCCGTCATCGTCCCGCCGGACGGCAGGGCGTGGACGAGGCTCTGCAGCAGCAGCCATTCGCTGACGAACCCGTTGCCGAGCGGGAGCGCGGAGGCCATCAGCGCGCCGGTCCCGAACAGCGCCGCGGTGGCGGGCATGCGGGTCCGCAGGCCGCCGAGGGCGTCCAGGTCGCGGGTGCCGGTGGCGTGCACGACCGACCCGGCCGCGAGGAACAGCAGCGTCTTGAACCCCGCGTGGTTGACGACGTGCAGCAGCGCGGCGGTGAGCGCCAGGGCGGACAGCGTCCGCGCACCGGACGCCGCGAACAGCCCGGACGCCCCGACGCCGACGAGGACGAGGCCCATGTTCTCGCACGTCGAATAGGCCAGGAGCCGTTTGATGTCGCTGGAAACGGCGGCCTGGAGGACGCCGTACAGGGCCGACCCGCCGCCCGCCGCCAGGACGGCCAGCCACCACCACGCCGGCCCGCCGCCGAGCAGGTCGAAGCCGACCCGGACGATCCCGTACACGCCGAGGTTCACCATGGCCGCGCTCATCAGCGCCGACACGTGGCTCGGCGCCTCCGGATGGGCGCGCGGCAGCCACACGTGCAGCGGCGCGATCCCCGCCTTGGACGCGAATCCGGCGAAGACCGCGAGGAACACGGCGGCGCGCCCCCACTCGGGGAGCCCGTCCGCCGCCGCGCGGAGCCGCTCGAACGACTCGCCGTGCGCGGCCGCCGCGAACCCGGCCAGCCCGGCGAGGATCACCACCATCCCGAGATGCGTCATGACGGCGTACCACAGGCCCGCCGCGGCGACCTCGTCCCGCCTGCGGTGCTCGGCCACGACGAGCAGCAGCGACGCGAGCGCCATCAGCTCCCACGCCAGCAGGAAGGTGCTCACGCTCGCGGCGGCCGGGACCAGCGCCATCGCCGCGAGGAAGACCGGCGCCATCACCTGCGGGACGCGGCCGTCCAGGCCGCCGTGCCGGGTGTAGCCGATGCCGTAGACGGCGGCGCACACCGCCACCGCCCCCGTGACCGCGACGAACAGGCCGCCCAGCGGGTCGAGGGTCAGCTGGACGCCCGCGAGCGGCAGCAGATCGGGCAGCCGGACGCTCCACTCCCCGCCGCGCATCGCCGAGACCCCGGCGACGACGGCGGCCGCTCCCCCGGCCGCCGTGACCGCCCCGGCGGCCGCCCGCCGGGACCTGGGCGGCAGGACGAGCCCCGCGACGGCCGCGAGCAGGTTCAGTCCGAGGGCCGCCGTGAACGCGGCGGACGTCATCGCCCGGTCAATCCGCGCAGCGCCGCCACGATCGCCTCCGGCTCGGGCGGGCATCCCGGCACCTCGACGTCCACCGGGACGACGTCCCGGACCGCGCCCGCGACGCCGTACGCCTCGGCGAAGACGCCGCAGTTGCGCGCGCAGTCGCCCAGCGCGACGACGACCTTCGGCTCTGGGACGGCCTCATGGGTGCGCCGGAGCGCCATCTCCATGTTGCGCGTGACCGGTCCCGTGACCAGCAGCGCGTCCGCGTGGCGGGGCGAGGCGACCTGGCGCGCGCCGTACCGCTCGGCGTCGTGCACGGGCCCGAACGCCGAGGCGATCTCCACCTCGCAGCCGTTGCACGACCCGGCGTCGACGTGCCGGACCTGGACCGACCCGGCGAGGGCGCGGGCGCGCGCGGGCAGCGCGGGCTCGGGGCGCCTCGGCGCGGCCTCGGCGGCGCGCCCGGTCGTGCGGATCTTGCGGAACAGGTCTCTCACGCGGGTCCCCGGGGTCGAATACTGACATGCGCAATTGCCAACTTTAGCAACTCATAAGCATGCTAAGACCGCATACCCGTCCAACCCGGTCAGGCCCCGGCGCGCCCCCGCCCGCCGGCGGGCCCGGAGGAGCGCATCTCGTCCAGCAGTTCGGCCTGCCCCGACAGCACGCCGGTCAGGATCTCCCGCGCCACCGCGAGCAGGTCCGCGACGCGGGGGCTGGTCAGCGAGTAGATGACCGTCGCCCCCTCCTTGCGGGAGACGACGAGCCCCGCCCGGCGCAGCACGGCGAGCTGCTGCGACAGGTGCGCCGGCTCGATGCCCACCTCCGGCAGCATCTCCGCCACCGCGTGGTCGCGCTCGCTCAGCAGCTCCAGCACCCGGATCCGCGCCGGGTGCCCCAGCGTCTTGAAGAACTCGGCCTTCAGCTGGTAGAGCGGCGCGCTCACCGCGGCCGCCCGCGGACCGTCCGTGGCACCATCGTCCCGGTACTCCTTCGCCGGAGTAGCAACATTAGCAATTGCTAAGGTTAGCAACTCCTTCCGCACCGGCCCGCCGACGGCCGGGCCGCCGCAGGCGCATCCGCGCCCTCTCGTTCCCAGGCTGTAGAACCAGTCCTTCATGTAGTGGTTCGGCTTGTACTCGGAGTGGTGCGATCCGGCTCCGGCGAAGGACCTTTCCGAATGGCTCGGCCGCGGCGT